>JAYOZQ010000035.1:0-8043 GCA_038154225.1 Candidatus Pelagibacter sp. | reverse complement strand
TCTTTAGCAGCTGATTTTAGTTAATTAAGCCCCAAATATCATTAGTTTTAATCCATCCTTCATATTCTTCAGATTTAATTTTACACCATTTCTCCTGACACTTATCGACAATTAATAGTCTTCCCTTTTCAATTTGGGCTATAGGTTTTGCAAATGAAGATGGTTTTTTAAACAAAACTTTATTTTGAAGTGCGATAACTGAATTATTTTTTTTTAATTGTGAAATATGTATCCAACCACTATTGTTTTTTAAATCAATTATTCTTCTAAAATTTTCTTTTTTATCAATTTGTTTTAAGGGCAAGTTAATCTTTTTATAAACAAATTTAATATCTGATTCAAAACTTGGGCCATAACGAACATTTACTTTGTTTTTTTTTAAGGAAACAAAAGTTTCTTCAGCTATGGAAGAAGATATAAAAATTGTCAGGTAAATTAGTGTGTAAATAATTTTATACATTAATTACATATACATTTTTTTCTTTTATTAAATTTTACTTTTCTAAAATTTAAATTTAACAAATCAAAAATTAAAATATAACCATTTAAATTTTTTCCAATATTTAAAATTTTTTTTAGGATTTCATTAGCCTGCATGGTTCCAATAATACCAGCAATAGTGCCAAGTATTCCTTCATATTCACAGTTTAGAATGTCGTCAGAGATAGTTTCTTCTTGATAAAAACATCTTAAACAAGGATCTTTTTTATTACTAAAATTAAAAGTAAATATATGGCCATCAAACTTACTTATAGCTCCTGTTACTAAAAATTTTTTATATTTTAAACTTATATCGTTAATTAAAAATTTTGTTTCAAAATTATCTGTGCCATCAATAATATAATCATATTTTTTGATAATCTTTATAAATTTTTTTTTATCTAATTTGAAATTATGAATATTAATTTTAGTTTTAGAATTAATACCAATTAACTTTTTTTTGGCAGCTTTAACTTTTAATTTCCCTAAATCTTTCTCATCATACAAAGTTTGTCGATGGATATTAGAAAGACCAACTATATCGTGATCTACAATTCCTAGAGATCCAACCCCTGATCTGGTTAAAAATTCTGCAACAGGGCAACCTAATCCCCCCATACCAATTATTAGTACTCTTGAGTTTAAAATTTTTTTTTGACCTAAAATACCAATATCTTTTAAAATAATTTGTCTTGAAAACTTCTCGAGTTGATTTTTACTTAATTTTGAACTCATTTTCCAGTTGAGCCAAATCCACCTTCTCCTCTAACTGTTTCAGGTAAAGTATCTGTTTCTTCTAAATCCATCTTAATAACAGGAGTTAAAATCATTTGAGCAATTCTATCTTTATTATTTATTAAAAAATCAGTATCACCATGATTGTAAAGAATAACTTTAATCTCACCTCTATAATCGCTGTCTACTGTTCCTGGAGTGTTCAATACACTAATATTGTTTTTAGCAGCTAAGCCAGATCTTGGTCTGATTTGAATTTCAAATTCACTAGGAAATGCAACAGAAATACCTGTTGGGACTAAACAAGAATTTTTTGGTTTTAGTGTTATTGCTTCATTTAAAAAAGCCATTAAATCCATACCTGATGCTCCGCTAGTTTTATATGCAGGCAACTCAACAGATGAGTCTAATTTTTTTATAAGAACTTTTGTCATTAATTTAATTGATTTATTATTCTATCAACTATTTCATCAGATATTTCAGATTTTTTTTTATAAGAAAGCTTTTCTTTTTTTTTGTCGCTGTAGTAAACGGTCACTTCATTGAAATCAGAACTAAAACCAATTTTTTTATTGGATACATCATTTGCAATGATCCAATCACAATTTTTAGTACTTAATTTTTTTTCAGCATTATTTTCAACGTTATCTGTTTCTGCCGCAAACCCTATAACAAGATCTGGTCTCATAGAATTATGGTTTGAAACATAACTCAATATATCTACATTTTTTTCTAAATTTAAATTAAGTGAATCTTGTTTTTTTATTTTATATTCGTATTTTTTATTAATTTTAAAATCAGCTACAGCTGCAGAAAAAACTGCTACATTAGCCGGCAAGTTTTTTTGAGTTTCTAACAACATTTCATCTGCTGTTTCAACTTCGATAAGTTTTATATCAGCATCAATTGTTAAATTAGTTGGACCAGAAATAAGGGTGGTATCAAAACCTTTTTTAGATAAAGATTTAGCAATTTCATACCCTTGTTTACCACTAGATTTATTTGTAATAAATCTTACAGGATCAATATATTCATTTGTTGGACCAGCTGTAACTAATGCTTTTAGTTTTTTACTGTTTTTAAGATTTAAGAAATAATTATTTATTTCATTAGAAATTTTATTAGGCTCAGACATTTTCCCTTCACCATATTCGCCACAAGCCATTTCTCCAATTTCTGGGCCAATTAGTTTATAGCCATAACTTACTAGTTTTTTTAAATTTTGTTTTGTAGATTGGTGCTCCCACATTCTAACATTCATTGCAGGTGCTAAATAAATTTCTTTATTTGATGCCAGTACTACAGTTGAAGCCAAATCATCAGTAGTTCCTTGAGCTAATTTTGAAATAGTGTTTGCTGTAGCTGGAGCAATTAAAATAACATCTGCCCATCTTGATAAAGCGATATGATCCATTTCTGTCTCGTTTTCAACACTAAATAGATCGCTGTAAACTTTGCCTTGTGAAAGAGATGCAACTGAAAGAGGGGTTATAAATTCTTTAGCACTATTGGTCAAAATAGTTTTTATTTGTGCTCCATTCTTTTTAAAAAGCCTAATTGTTTCAAGACTTTTATAAGCAGATATTCCACCACAAATTATATAGAGAATTTTTTTGTCTATCAGATTTTTCATTTGCCGAATTAAAATACCAATAACCCTATAATTACAAGAACTAATAAACCAATAATAGATTGGTTTCTAAAAGCTGTCATTTCAGATTTTTTATTATTTAAGGCTGTATAAGAATTCGAGTTTTGTGGAATTTGGCCACTAGCTAAAAATGTTAATGCTTGATTAGCTTTATCCATAATCTCGGGTAATTCTGGTAATTTTTTTAAAACTTCTGATGTGTTGTTTAAAGTATCCGTTATAGTATTTATTGGATCTTTTGTTTCTCTTAACCAATTCTCAAGCACTGGTTTAGATGTTGTCCATATATTTGTATTAGGATTTAATTTTCTTGCAACACCTTCAACTACCACCATAGTTTTTTGCAACATTAATAATTGAGGCTGAGTTTGCATATTAAATTTTTCAGTTACATCAAACAATTGTTTTAGTAACTTACCACCAGATATATCTTTGACTGCTTGTCCAAATATAGGCTCTCCTATTGATCTTAAAGCTTGAGCCAAATCATCAATTGGAACATTATTTGGAACCAATCCAGCTACCAAATGTACTTCTGCAACTTTTCTATAATCCCTCTGAATAAAACCATATAAAATTTCAGCTAAAAATCTCTTACTAACCTTATCTAATCTACCCATTATACCAAAATCAATAGGAGCTATTTGACCACTATTATCAATAAAGATATTTCCTTGATGCATATCTGCATGAAAAAAACCATCTCTTACAGCATGTCTTAAAAAATGTTGAATAATGTCTTCAGCAATTTTATTTGTATCTAAATTTCTATTTTTTAATTCTTCCGTCTCTCTTATGGATACCCCATCAATCCAATCAAGGGTCATTACATTTTCACTAGTAAAATTCCAATAAATTTGAGGAACTTTAAAACCAGCATCATTTTTAGTATTTTCCGCATATTCATTAGCTGCTGCTGCTTCAAATCTTAAATCCATTTCAAGATTTGTTATTTCTTTTAATAAAAACACAACTTCTACAAGTTTTAATCTTTTTGTTTTTTTTACAAATGATTCAATAAAGAAAGCAAACAACATCATTGCATCAATTTCTTCATTAAATATTTTTTTGATATCTGGTCTTAGAATTTTTATTGCTACATCCTTAATAGTTCCATTATCATTAATTTTAGCCTTGTGAACTTGAGCTATGGAGGCCGCTGCAACAGGTTCACTTAAATCTATTATTGAATTATATGTTTCTTCACCAAGATCTTTTTTGATTATTTCTTGTGCTTGGTTAATAGAAAAGGGTGGAAGACGATCTTGTAAATTTTCGAGTTTAGCTGATAGTTCTTCTCCAATAATATCAGGTCTAGTTGCTAAAAATTGTCCAAGCTTTATAAATGTCGTACCCATAGACTCTAAAGAACTAGACAATCTTTCTCCTTCATTTGTATTTAGTTTTTGCAGATTTTTTTTAGAAAACGAAATTGAGAGTAATTGAAATAATATTGTTATTGCAATGGGTGGTTTTTTAAATTTTGAAGCAATACTTAAAATGTCTGACTTTGCAACTTTTCTCCCTAATTTAAATAAGGTTATAAGTTTTTTGATCATTAATATTTCCATCCACTATGAATTGAAACAATCCCTCCAGAAAAGTTTCTGTAAGAGCAATTTTGAAATTTATTATCTTTCATCAATTGAATTAACTCTTCCTGGTTAATAAATTGCTCTATGCTTTTAATTAAATATTCATACGGCTCTTTTTCGCCAACAACAAATTGACCAATAATTGGAATTAATTTTGAATAATTTTTATATATAAAATCAAGATTTGAGTTTTGTATTTTAGAAAATTCCAAGCATAAGTATCTTCCACCTGGCTTTAAAACTCTGAACGCTTCAGAAAGAGCTTTATTCAAATTTTTTGTATTTCTTAGTCCAAAACTAATAGTATAAAAATCAAATTTGTTATCTTCAAAAGGTAATTTTTCTGCAGGAGAAATAACCCAATTAATATTTTTGTAACTCGAGAGCTTTTGTTTGCCTTGGCTTATCATTCCCTTATTAGGATCTACACAGGTAATTTTGCTATTTTTATTAGTACTGTCTAAATACAGCTTACCAATGTCACCTGTTCCACAAGCTACATCAATTAAGTTTTTATCCAAAGATGGGTTCATCATATTTATAAGACTTTTTTTCCAAAATCTATGAACTCCGAGCGACATGAAATCATTCATCAGATCATATTTACTGTAGACTTGATTAAATACACCTTCTACAAGGCCTTTTTTATTTTGAAGATATTGTTGCATAAAAAAAAATATATATTCAATATAGTGTGAAATGCCAGAATTACCAGAAGTAGAAATTGTAAGACAATCTCTTAACAAAAAGATTCAACAAAAAAAGGTTAAAAAAGTAATAATAAGAAATAAAAATTTAAGACTAAAAATTCCATCAAATTTTAATACCTATTTTTTAAATAAAAAAATAATTAAAGTAGGTAGATTTTCAAAATATTTAATTATTTATTTACCAAAAGATAATTACTGTTTAATTCATCTTGGGATGTCAGGCACAATTCATATAGTCAAAAATAAATCTGCTAATAAATTTACAAATACTAGTTTTTATAATTCTCCTTTTTTACCAAAAAAGCATAATCATGTAGAATTAATTTTTGAAAATTTTAAGATTATTTACAATGACCCAAGAAGATTTGGTTTTTTTCAACTTATAAAAAATAATACAGATCTAGTTAAAAGATTTAGCCACTTAGGACCCGAGCCTTTTGATAAGAATTTTAATTTAAACTATGTATTTGATTTTTTTAAAGATAAAAATAAGGATATAAAAAATTTTTTACTTGATCAAAAATTTGTTTCTGGAATTGGAAATATTTACGCTAGTGAAATTTTATTCTTGAGCAAAATTAATCCATTTAAAAAAGTAAAATTATTAAGTAAAAAAGAATGTCAAAAGATAATAATCAATAGTAGAAAAATTTTGTTAAAAGCGATCAGTAAGGGTGGGTCAAGTATTAGAGATTTTAAAGATACATCGGGATCTAAGGGAGGATTTCAGAATGAATTCAAAGTTTATCAGCAGGAAGGATTGCGGTGTAAAAATAGAGGATGTTCTGATTTCATAAGAAAAAAAATAATCTCTAATAGATCAACTTTTTTTTGTGATTCCTGTCAAAAATAGCCAATTATTTTATTGACCACCATAAATTCTCAAGCTATACCCCTGCGGATATGGCAAACACAAAATCAGCAATTAAGAGAATTAGAAGAATTTCTAAACAAACTGCAGTTAATAAAGCAAGAAAAAGCAGATTTAGAAACGCTCTTAAAAAAATGAACCTTTTAATTGATGATAAGAAGAAAGATGAAGCTTTAAAATTCTTGCCTAAATTGAATTCAGAATTGATGAAGATTGCAAAAACTGGGATCATTAAGAAGCAAAATGCTTCAAGAAATGTGTCTAGAATAACAAAAAAAATTTCTGCAATCTAAATTAAAACGCACCAAGCGATTATTAATAAACAACCTAGAGTACTCACATCATATATTAAAATTTTATTTTTATTTTACTATATCTAGATTTGGTAAATAAAAATTATTTTTTGATTCAATCTATAAACGATTCAATCTGTGTTTGATTCAAAATAAAATTTTCTAAAAAAAATAAAAATTTAATTTATTTTAAATCTAAAACTAAATCTACAATCATAGATTTTATTTTTTTTTTAAAAAAAATATTAAATTGTTGCAAATTTTTTTAATTAGTTCTAACTGAGATTTTCCTAAACGTTATGAATAAATCTACAAATATAAACAATTTAAATAGTTTTAAGTCTGAAAACTTTGATTGGAAATTAGTTCAATCTGAAATGAAAAATAAGCTAGGACAGGATGTTTATGAAAGTTGGCTTAAAAAAATTACCTTTGTAGATGAGTTTAACAACTATTTATTATTATCTGTTCCAACAAGATTTATCAGAGACTGGATTACTTCAAGATATTTAGATCAAATTTTACAAATTATACGTTTATATAAAAAAGATATTATTAGAATTGAATTTAAAATTGACGACAAAAATACAAATCAAAATTTAGAAAATCCGAATGCTAGTGAAAAAATACCTGACATAAATGAAAATGTTTCGTTCATTAAAGACTCTTATCTTCAATATAATCGAATAGATCCAAATAAAAGGTTTGATAATTTTATAACTGGAACCAGCAACAAGCTTGCTTATGAAGCGTCATTAAAAGTTTCTGAAAACATATCTCATTATAATCCGCTTTACATTTATGGTGGAGTTGGAATGGGTAAGACTCACCTTTTAAATTCAATTGGAATTGAACTTAAAAAAAATAACAAGGTAATGTTTATATCAGCAGAGCGATTTATGTATCAATTTGTAAAATCGATCAAAGCTAATGATATGGTTAAGTTTAAAGAGTATTTTAGAAATACAGATATTTTACTAATTGATGATATTCAGTTTATAAGTGGTAAAGAAGCAATGCAGGAAGAATTTTTCCATACATTCAATGCATTATTAGATAAAGGTTCTCAAATAATTGTATCAGCTGACAGAGCTCCAAATAAATTATCTAGAATTCAAGATAGAATTAAATCTAGATTTTCTGGTGGTTTAGTAGTCGATATTCAAAAACCAGATCTTGAGCTTAGAAAAAAAATTGTTGAAAAGAAAACTGAAGAGTTAAATAATCTGTATGCAGATCAATTGCATGTATCAAAAGAGATACAAGATTTTATAAGTACAGAAATTACAGCAAGTATTAGAGAGTTAGTTGGGGCAATCAATAGAGTAGTTTCATTCTCTAGAATCTACAACAAAGTTCCAAATTTGTCTGAAACAAAGGTTGTTTTAAAGGACTTATTAAATTTAGCTGAAAATAAAGTAACAATAGATTTGATCCAAACTACAGTTTGTAAATTTTTTAAGATCAGTAAAAATGAAATGTTATCTTCAAGAAGATCTAGATATTTAGTCCGACCTAGACAAACTGCTATATATTTAACTAAAATTTTAACCTCTAAATCTTTACCTGAAATTGGAAGAGAGTTTTCAAATAGAGATCACACAACTATAATTCACTCAGTTAAGACTATTGAGAAAATTAAAGAAAAAGACTCAGAAATGGTAGATAATATTAATAAACTTAAAAATCAGATATTATATAATAATAA
>JAYOZQ010000034.1:0-8314 GCA_038154225.1 Candidatus Pelagibacter sp. | reverse complement strand
AATTATATTTAAATAGTATAAGAACTAAATTTATATTAAAACCAAAAAATGTTTCAAACACTTTACAAGAAATGTTTAAATCTAGCTGCACATAAAAGTTCAAATTTCTATTTAGGTCTTGTATCGTTTATTGAAAGTTCATTTTTTCCAATACCACCAGATGTAATGATCATTCCAATGGTAATTGCTAAAAAAAAAGAGTTTATTAAAATATTTTTAATAGCATCTATATTTTCAGTTTTAGGAGGTATTTTAGGATATTTAATTGGCTACCTGTTTTCTGATTTTGCAATGTATGTTATCGAATTTTATAATTATGAAGATAAGGTTAAAAATTTAAAACTAAGTATGTCAGAAGGAAGTGGTTTTATTGCTTGGTTAAGTATACTTTTTTTAGCGGGCTTCACACCTTTGCCCTATAAAGCCTTCACTATAGCAAGTGGCTTAATTGCTTTCAATCTGCCAGTTTTTATAATTGTTAGTTTAATTTCAAGAAGCCTTCGATTTTTTATTGTTGCATTTTTATCCTATAAATTTGGAGAATTATTTACTGAATATATGAACAAACATGGATCAAAATGGTTTACTGCTATAGGAATTTTTATAGTTATAATATTCGTATTTGTATATTTAGTTTTAAAATTTAATGGTTAAAAACAATAAAAATTTATTAATAAAGCTTATTCTTTTAATCAGTATTATTGCTTTAATATCCGCATTCTTTATAGAATATATTCTTGGTCACCAACCTTGTAATCTTTGTATATTAGAGAGAATTCCATATTTTTTAGCAATAATAGTAATTTTACTAAATTATAAATTTATTGAATTTGAAAAATTTTTTATACTTTTTCTAACAATTATATTTTTATTTGGTACTGTATTATCGCTATATCACTTAGGTATTGAACAAGGTTTGATTCAAGAGTCGTTAGTTTGTGACCTAAAAAGTGGATCGAATTTATTGTCAAAAGAAGAAATTTTAAAGCAATTACAAGAAAAAAGTGTTAGCTGCAAAGATGTAACATTTAAAATGTTTGGATTATCACTTACAAGCTATAATATTTTAATATCTATACTAATTACATTTAGTGCTGGAAAAATTTATTTTAATTATGACAAAAATTAATAAAAAAAAAATTGAAGAATTTATAAGAGTTGACCACGCTGGAGAGCGAGGAGCTATCAAGATTTATGAAGGACAACTATTAGCTTTAAATACTTTTGTAAAAGATGAAAATCTTAAAAAAACTATTGAAGATATGAAAGAGCATGAAAAGGAACATTGTGAATTTTTTGAAAATGAAATTAAAAAAAGAAATATTCAACCAACAAAATTTTTACCATTATGGGATTTATTAGGTGTTGGCTTAGGCTTCGGCTCTACATTATTGGGAAAAAAAGCTGCTATGCTGTGCACTGCTTCTGTCGAAGAGGTTATAGATAAACATTATTTAAATCAAATTAATCAACTTGATATTAACGAAAAAGACTTAAAAAAGAAGATTACAAAATTTAGACAAGATGAGATAAATCATAAAGATATAGCTTACGATGAAGGTGCCACAAAAAAAGGTCCTTACTTTTTATTAGACAAAATTATTAAGACAGGCTCAAAAATTGCAATAAATATTTCTGAAAAAATCTAGGCTTCTAACTCAACATCCCAGTATAAATAATCCATCCAGCTTTTATGTAAATAATTAGGTGGAAAATTTTTACCATTTTTATGCAGATCTTCAGTTGAGGGACGGTAAGGATATTGATTAAGCTTCATATCTGAGTTTTTTAATAATTTACCACCTTTTTTTACATTGCAAGCAGAACATGCTGTTACAACATTATCCCAATTAGTTTCGCCACCTTTTGATCTAGGCAACAAATGATCAAAAGTTAGTTCCTCACCACTTCCACAATATTGGCAAGAAAACTTGTCTCTCAAAAAAACATTAAATCTTGTAAAGCTAGGCCTTGTTTGTGGAATTATATAATCTTTCAATGCAATAACACTTGGTAATTGCATATCAAACGAGGGACTTCTTATAACTCTGTCATAATTGCTTACAATTATCACCCTATCTAAAAAAACTGATTTTACTGTATCCTGCCATGACCATAAAGATAAAGGATAATAGCTTAATGGTCTATAATCGGCATTAAGAACTAACGCTGGACACTTTTCTAATGAAACATTTTGTTCAATAAAATTATTCATTAAGTATTTTTAACTTACTTAAACAATTTTATCAATAATAAGGGATGTTAATTTTTTTTTAAAATATAATTAAGAGCTGTACTTGAAGCTTCCATAGGAATATGATGATCACAATTTTTTATCAAAAGTGTTTCAACATCAACATTGTTTCTAATTAAAAAATCTTTTGCTTCTAAAAGATGTGTTGAGGGTACAACTTGATCTGCGTCACCATGAATCAATAGAGTATCAGTAGAATTTTTAATTCTTATTTTTAAATTATCTTGATTAATTATTTTTCCAGAAAATCCCACAATACATGAAAATTTTTCTTCAGATGTTAATCCAACATTTAATGACATCATACAACCTTGGCTAAAACCTGATAAACATATCTGATTATTTTTTAGGTTAAATTCTTGCTTGATCTCATTAATAAATAATTTAATTTTTTCCTCAGCCTTAATTGATTGATCAAGTATATAATCCGTATCATCTTTGGTAAGATCAAACCATTGAAATCCAGATGGATTTATAGGGCAAGTCTCATGTCCATTAGGACAAATAAAAACTGTATTTGGCATATGCCTTTTCCAGTTTAAGGTTAACATACTTATATCTTTCCCATCACCACCATATCCATGAAGCAAAATAATAGCATGCTTTATTTCTTTTCCTTCTTCAGGCTTAATTATTATTGAATCTAGGCAAAATGTCATAGTTAATTAATTATGGTTTTTATTTTTCTAAAACAAACTACAGTATTTACATGATTTCAGGAATATTTGTTAAAATCCTTTCTATTGTTCTTTTGTTAGCAGTAGGAATTGTTTTAATTTTAGGGATTGGTACTCTTTTTAAAGGAGGAGAAACCAGCAAAAAATATTCCAATAAACTAATGCAACTAAGAGTTCTTCTACAATTTGTAGCAATACTAGTTTTAATAGGGTTTGCTTATTTTTTTAAAAACTAATTATAAGTTTTTAACCAATTTATAAATATTTGATCGTTAAAGTCTATTGAGCCCATAATTCTTGCAAACTCTTTTCCATTTTTATCAATAAGAATTGAAGTTGGAACTCCACGCAGAGTAAATGTTTTTGCCAGAGTTGTCGGCGCGTCAAAATATGGGTCAAAATTTTTAATATTCAAATCTTCAAAAAAACTATCAACTTTTTTTTTACTTTCTTGAGATATATTGATTGCAAAAATTTTTAAATTACTCAAATTTTGATTTACTTGAAGTCTATCTAATGATGGCATCTCCTCTTTACATGGCGCACACCATGTTGCCCAAAAATTTAATAAAAGTAAATTTCCATTAAATTCTTTGATATTAATCTTTTTATCATTTTTATCTAAAAAGATTACGTTATCATAGACTTTTAGGTCTTTATGAATGACAATATTTTTTATTTCAGATACATCATTAGCAAAGACATTAGTTGTCAAAAAAATAAATAATATTAAAAATCTCATGTTAAATAGTTATAATTAAATATCATGGCAAAAAATAAAAACAACCAAGCAATCTGGAATACTCGTATAAAAAAAAAGGCATCATCTTTATTTCAAAAAGTTGGTAATTCAATCGATATAGATAAACGACTTTATAAAGAAGATATTCAAGGTTCTATTGCTCATGTAGAGATGTTGTTCAAACAAAAAATAATATCTTTTAAAATTAAAAATAAAATTATTTATGGTCTTACAAAGATAGAGAAAGAAATTTCAAATAAAAAATTTGAGTTCAATAAAAAATATGAAGATATTCATATGAACATAGAAAAAAGACTTTTCCAAATAATTGGTGAAGAAGCAGGTTATGTTCATACAGCAAGATCAAGAAATGATCAGGTAATTACAGACTTTAAAATTTGGATAAAATCTTCAACTAAAGAAATAAATCTTAATTTAGATAAAGTAATTAAAAGTACATTAAAATTAGCAGAAAGAAATATTGATACTATTATGCCTGGTTTTACGCACCTCAAAAATGCTCAAGCTATTTCATTTGCTCATTATTTAATGGCTTATGTTGAAATGTTTAATAGAGACAAAAAAAGATTCACAAATAATTTGGAAAGCTTAGATGAAAATCCTTTGGGAGTAGCTGCGCTCACTGGAACTTCTTTTAATATAGATAGAAATTATACTAGTAAAAAACTTGGATTTAAAAAACCAACAAACAATTCAATTGATACGGTCTCTGATAGAGATTTTGTTTTAGATTTTTTATATAGTGTCTCTGTTTGTTCAATGCATATATCAAGAATTGCAGAAGAACTTATTATCTGGAGTTCAGATGGTTTCAATCTAATCAACCTCTCAGACAAAATTGTAACTGGATCATCAATAATGCCTCAAAAGAAAAACCCTGATTTATTAGAATATTTGAGAGGAAAATCTGGAAGTAGTTATGGAAATTTATTTTCAATGCTTACAATTTTGAAAGGTCTACCACTATCTTACTTTAAAGACCTTCAGGATGACAAAGAAATTGTATTTAAATCTAATGATACTTTAATCAATTGTCTTAAAATTTTTGATGAAATATTAAAAAATTCTAGCCCTAACAAAAAAAAAATGATTGAGCTTGCAAACTATGGCTATATTACTGCAACAGATTTGGCAGACTATCTTGTCAAGAATCACTCAATGTCTTTCAGAAAAGCTTATCAAAAAACAGCGTCTGTTGTTAATTTAGCTGAAAAAAAGAAAAAGAAACTCAATGAACTAAGCTTAGAAGAATTAAAAAAAATTGAACCAAAATTAACTAACGATGTTTTAAAAGTGTTTGATTTAAAGAATTCTGTAAATTCAAAAAAATCTTATGGAGGAACAGCTTTTGATAATATCAAAAAAATGATAATGAAATATAAGAAACAAAAATGATTAAAAAAATTACCTTTATTTTTCTAGTTTGTTGTTTACTAGCTTCTTGTGGAAAAAAAGGAGACCCTGAATACAAAGACCCAGAGCAAAAAGTTGAAAAGATAATACTCCTTAAAAATAAGGCTTAATGAAATACATCAAAAAAAAACTAACAATTGATAAAGTAAAAATAGAGGATATTGCTAAAAAATTTGGTACCCCGTCTTATTGTTACTCTTATTTTGAGTTAAAAAAAAATATCAATAATTTTAAAAAGAATTTTAAATCTTTTTCACCCTTAATTTGTTTTGCAATTAAATCAAATACAAATGTAAATTTAATTAAAGAGATTCAAAAATTTGGTTTGGGGGCAGACGTTGTGTCTATGGGAGAACTTATGATGGCTCTTAAGGCTGGCATTGACCCAAAAAAAATTGTCTTTTCAGGTGTTGGCAAAACATCAAATGAAATAAGTTATGCAATTGATAAAAAAATATTATTAATAAATGCAGAATCTAAAAGTGAAATAAAAGAAATTGATAGAATAGCTAAAATAAAAAAGAAGAAAGTACAAATTGGTATCAGACTTAATCCCAATACAGACGCAAAAACTCTTAGTCAAATTTCAACTGGTAAAAAAGAAAATAAATTTGGCGTGAATGAAAAAACATTTTTAGAACTAGTTAACTATTGCAAAAACTCTCAAAATGTTAGTTTAGAATGTTTAAGCGTTCATATTGGAAGTCAAATATTGGACCATAAGCCTTATGAAAAAATGCTTAATGTAGTTGATAAAATCATTGCTAAAACTAAACATAAATTTAAATTTATTGATTTAGGTGGTGGGATGGGAATTGCTTACAATGACAACAGTAAAAAACTAAATTATAGCAAATATAATGTTGCAATTAAAAAATTTTTAAAAAAACATAACTCAAAAATAATTTTTGAGCCAGGAAGGTCTATAGTTGGAAATATCGGTTTTTTAATTTCTAAAGTTATTTACATTAAAGAAAACGATAAAAAAGATTTTATTATATTGGATGCAGCTATGAATGATTTGATGAGACCAGCCCTATATGGAGCTCATCACAAAACGTTACCCTCAATTAAAACAAATCAAATTTCAAAAAAAACATATGAATTTGTTGGACCTATCTGTGAAAGCACAGATAAATTTACATCATTGAGCAAATTTCAAAGATTAAAAGAAAAAGACATTATTGTGATGTGTGATGTTGGTGCATATGGAATGTCCCTAAGTTCAAATTATAATTTAAGACCTAAACCAACCGAGCTATTGATAAAAGGATCAAAAATTAAAGTTATTAAAAAAAGACAAAAGCACAAAGACTTGATGTAGCTTTTGATAACAATGATTAGAAACTTTATATTTTCAATTTTCTTTTTTACTGGAATAATAATTATTTCATTAATTTTTTTACCTGCTTTTTTCTTTCCTCGAAAAGTTGTATTATTTGGTGGCAAACTCATGGGTTATTGGACAAGTTTTTGTCTAAAATTCTTTTTAAATACAAAAATAATAATTAAAGGTAGAGAAAATATTTTAACTAATGAAAAGTTTTTTATTGCAGCATCTCATCAATCAATGTTTGAAACGTTTTATCTTCAAACTATATTTAATTCACCAGTTTTTATTTTAAAGAAAGAACTACTTTTAATTCCAATTTTTGGTTGGTATCTAAAGAAAATTGGATCAATATCAATTAAAAGAAATAAAGTTACCAAAGATAACTTAGGGTTTTTTGACGATATATCAAAAATAATTAATGAATCTGATAGACCTTTGATAATCTTTCCACAGGGTACAAGAGTTTTGCCAGATGAAAGACCTCCTTTTAAAAAAGGTGCATCAAGAATTTACGAAGAGTTAAAAATTTCTTGTCAGCCAGTTGCAATAAACTCTGGTTATGTATGGCCCAAAAAAGGTCAAAAGAATATCAATCAAACAATAACTATTTCAATCTTGCAACCTATAATAGCTGGTTACCCTAAAGAAGAATTTATTAAAATTTTAGAAAATAATATTTATAAGGAACTTGATTTATTAAATTAACCTTTCATCGGCATCACTACAAATATACTATCGAAATCTCCTGGATCTTTAATTAAGGCTGGTGAACCTGTATCATTAAAAAATATCTCAACTTTTTCTCCATCTAATTGTGAAGCAACATCAATCAAGTATCTTGAATTAAAGCTTATTTCTAAATCGTGGTCAAATTTCACATTTAATGTCTCTTTACCATCACCGCTATTAGTATTGTTAACTGATAGATCTAATGTGTCTTTTGATAAATTAAATTTTACCCCATCTTTTTTGTCTAAAGAAACTGAAGCTACTCTATCAACAGAATTTAAAAATAATTTTAAATCTATTTCTAATTTTTTTTGATTATTTTTTGGTATTACTTGAATGTAATTAGGAAATTTTCCATCAATAAGTTTTGAAATTAAAACACTATTATTTAACTCAAATTTAATTTTTGATTTGATATTAGATACTTTAACGTCTCCATCATAATTTTCTAGAAGTGAACATAGTTGAAAAATAGTTTTTTTTGGTAATATAATTGGTTCAAAATCAATTTTTTCATCTAATCTTATTTTTGAAATAGACATTCGGTGGCTATCAGTTGCAACGGCAGTTAAATGATTTTTATCTTCAACTTCAGTTTGATGAAAATAAATTCCACTTAGATAATGTCTTGTTTCATCATTAGAAACTGAAAATTTACATTTATTTAATAATTTTAAAAGCTGCTTAGATTTAATTACAAATTCATTTTGATTAAAATTTTCATCTGTAAGAGGAAACTCTGATGCACTAATACAGTTTAAATTAAAAATAGATTTTTCAGACTCAACTTGTAACTTACTAATATCTGTCAAAGATAGATTTATTTTTTTACCTGAGGAAAATTTTCTTATGATATCATACATAATTGAAGAGGTCGTTGTTGTCCTGCCTTCTTCTAAAACTTCAACATTGTTTAATTGGTGAATAAATATTAAGTCTAAATCTGTAGCTGTTATTGTTAATTTAGAATTACTTGCATCTAATAAAATATTAGACAATATCGGAAGTGTACTTCTTTTTTCAATGACACCTTGACAATAATTTAGTGCTTGTTGTAGGTCTTGTTGGTTTACGTTAAATTTCATTATCCTTATTATTATATAATATCTGATTTTTAAGTTTATTAATATTATCTACCATTTCTG
>JAYOZQ010000033.1:0-8531 GCA_038154225.1 Candidatus Pelagibacter sp. | reverse complement strand
ATGCCTCTCTATATGATCAGGACTTATATTAAGTATTGCTGAGTATTTAGAGGTAAATAATTGACTATAATCTAATTGATATGATGAAGCTTCGACGACAAAAAAAGTATTATTTGTAATTTTTTTTTCACATAATACTGGATTTCCAATGTTTCCAACCAATCTACAGTCATACTTTTGGTCTAATAAAACTTCATGTAATATTTGAGCAGTAGTTGATTTTCCATTAGTTCCAGTAATAGTAATGCTTTTATTTTTGTAAAATGAGTAGAATACATCCAAATCTGTATAAATTTTAGATTTATTCTTTTTAAGAAATTTAGATAATTTACATTTTAAAACATCAATTCCTGGACTGATAATAATACTATCAAACTTAATTTTAGATATTGCCTGAATACTTTTTGCCCATCGATTTGATTTATTTTCAAATTTTTTTTTTAAATCATCATCAAATAAATATACTTTAGCTTTATTTTTTAAAAATTTATATGAAGCAATTCCACTTTTTCCTAAACCATAAATTAATATTTTTTTTTCTAAAAAAATATTTTTATTTTTAATCATTATCTTAATTTTAAAGTGGCTAAACCTATCATTGCTAAAATGATTGAAATGATCCAAAACCTAATAACCACAGTTGACTCTGGCCATCCTTTTTTTTCAAAATGATGATGTATTGGTGCCATTCTAAAAATTCTTTTACCAGTTAATTTAAAAGAAATTACTTGTACCATTACCGAAACAGCTTCTAAAACGAATAACCCACCCGTAATCGCTAATACTATTTCATGTTTTGTAATTATTCCAACAGCACCTAAAGAGCCTCCAAGCGCTAAAGAGCCTGTGTCACCCATAAAAATTTTAGCAGGTGGAGCATTAAACCATAGAAACCCTAAACATGATCCTATTATTGCACCACAAAAAATTGAAACCTCACCAGTGCCTTCAATGTATGGAATTTGTAAATAATCAGAAAAAACAATATTTCCAGTTACATAACTTATAAATGCAAAACAACCTGCAACTAAAATTACAGGGACTGTAGCTAATCCATCAAGCCCATCTGTTAAATTAACTGCATTTGATGAACCAACAATTACAAATACAGAAAAAGGAATAAAAAACCACCCAAGATTAATTATTAAATTTTTAAAAAATGGAAAATATAAATTTGTAATTTCCTGATAATCAACAAAATAAAGAAATAAACTAGTTCCTAATATTGCTAATATAACTTGTGATAATATTTTAAATTTAGATGAAATTCCTGAAGAATTATTATGTTTTATTTTTTTATAATCATCAAAGGCTCCAAGTAAACCAAAAGAAATGGCAATGTAGACACAAAATAAAACACTTGTGTTTGATAAATCACCCCAAAATAATACAGAAAGTAGTAATCCAAACAAAATGATTACTCCTCCCATTGTTGGTGTGCCAATTTTTTTTATAATATGATCTTGTGGACCATCATCACGTATAGGATTAACAATTTTTCTATTTGAAAAAAAATTTATAAAAGGTCCACCGATTAACAAAACTATAATTAATGAAGTAAATAAAGATAATCCTGTTCTAAAGGTGATGTATTTAAAAACATTTAAAAACCCAAAGGTATCAACAAAATTAAGTAAAAACTGATAAAGCATTTATTTCTATCCTTTAATTTGGCTTATTATCTTATGGAATCCTGTTGCATTTGAGGCCTTAACCATAAGATAATCATTATTATTTAAATCATTTTTAATCAAATCAATTATTTGTGAGTTATTATTCAACACCCTACCTTTTTTCTTTTTTAAAATAGAATTGTATGTAAATAAAATTTTATCTCCTTTAACAAAGACTTTATCTATCTTTGTTTTGTTGATTATTTTTCCTATAGTTTGATGAAGTTTTTTTGAGTATTTTCCAAGTTCTAACATATCACCCAATAATAGATATTTTTTTCCTTTGTTAATTTTAATTTTATCAAAATTTAAAATTGCTGATTTAAGTGACAACGGGTTTGAATTATAACTTTCGTCTACCAAGTTTAATCTTTTATTATTAATCTCAATTTTAGCAATATCTCCTCTACCATCTGGTGTTTTAAATCTCATAAAAATATTTTTTTTCAATTTAGATACATCTATAAAAATACTCATTACAGCTAAAGCAGCTAAAATATTTAAGATATTATTTTGAAAATTATTAGAAATAAAAAAATAAGTTTTTAAATTATTTACTCTAATTGTTGCTTTAAACTTATTGTTAATTTTTTTAATACTTACCAGTTTAATATTTGCATTTTGATTATCAATACTAAATGATAAAATTCTAAGTTTTCTTTTATTTGCTATTTTTTTATGTAAAGTATAAAAATTATCATCAGCGTTTAGAACAACAGATCCATTAATTTTTGTATTATTAATTATTTCTGATTTTGCTAAAGCAATTTGTTTTATATTCTTAAAATTCTTAGCGTGTGCATAATTAATATTGGTAATCACGCTAACATCTGGTTTAACAATTTTAGAGAGAAAATCAATTTCACCCTTTTTATCCATCCCAATTTCTAAAACTCCATAATCATTTCTTTGATCTAAATTAAAAAGACTTAACGGAACTCCATACTTATTATTATAAGATTTAGGTGAAATACCGACTGTAGATATCTGTTTTAATGTATTGCCCAACAATTCTTTTAATGTAGTTTTTCCACAGCTACCTGTTATAGCAATAATTTTTGTTTTTATATTTTCTCTATATAGCTCAGAACTTTCAGTTAATAATTTAAGAGAGTCTTTGCTTTTAATTTGACGAGAAATATTTAATTTTTTTTCAATTTTATTGACTACTGCAACTGATGCTTTTTTTTTGAAAGCTTCACTTATAAATTTGTTACCATCGTTTTTTTTTCCCTTAATTGCAAAAAAAATATCATTTTTTTTTATTTCTTTTGAATTAATTCTAGCTTTCTGCAAAGAGATTTGGTTAGATATTTTTTTTTCCGCGCTAAGCTCGTTAAGTATATTAACCTTTAAATTATTTGATAATTTTAAATTTTTAATTTTTATTGCATCAAGGATAATTTTTTTATCTGAGAAAAAAATTTTTTTAACACCAATTTCTTGAATTTTTTCGTGACCTTTTCCAGCTACAAGTAAAATCTCACCTGTATTTAAGTTTTTTATTGCCTCTGTAATTGCTTTGGCTCTATTAGAATATTCCAATACTTTTTGTTTTTTTATTCCCTTTTTAATGTCTTTTCTTATTTTACTAGGCTGTTCTAGTCTTGGATTATCATCGGTGAGATAAATTTTATCAGAAAAAAGATCAGCAATTTTACCCATTTTAGCTCTTTTATTTTGATCTCTATTTCCACCACAGCCAAACACTAGAGCTATTTTTTTACCTGGAAACTGTTCTTTTATATTTTGAAGACAAGTTTTTAAAGCATCAGGTGTATGTGCATAATCTAAGATTACCTTTGAGTTATTTTTTATTCTACCAACTCTTTCAAATCTTCCCTCAACAGACTTAATTTTTGGTATTGCATTAAGTACGTCTTCAATATTGACACCACTTTTGATTGAAGCAATGACTGACATTAATACATTCTTAAATTGAACTTTTCCTATCAAATTAAGTTTAATATTATGAATTGAATTTTTATATTTTATGCTCAACAATTGGGACTCATCCTCATATTGATGAGATAAAAATTGAAAATCATTTTTTTTATCTAATAATGAGAAAAGATTTAAATTTTTATTGGTTGCTATATCTTTTATTTTTTTGAATTCTGGTATTTGTTCATCGGTTATTATATTACCCCTTTTTTTTATTAATTTTTCAAACAGATATAGTTTTGCTTTTAAATAATTTTTTGTATTTTTATGATAATCCAAATGATCTTGTGACAAATTTGTAAATATTCCTGTATTAAACAATAATCCATCTAGCCTGTTTTGACTTAGACCATGGCTTGATGCTTCCATAATGACGTTATTAATATTTTGTTTTTTTAATTTATTTAAAATTTTACTTAATTGAATTGGGTCTATTGTAGTGTTAGATAAATCTTTTTTATATTTTTTCGATTTAATCCCTAATGTTCCAATTGATGCGACTTTTTTATTACTTAAATTTAATATTTGATAATAAAAATCAGCAATAGAGGATTTTCCATTTGTACCTGTAACCGCAATAATATTATTTGGAATTTTGTTATTAATTTTAAATGATATTTCAGCTAGTAACTTTCTAATATTATTTGAGTGAATAAATAAAATACCATTTTTTAGTCCATTAATTTTTTTTTCAGTTACTACTATTTTTGCACCGTTAGAGATTGCTGATGATATAAAGTCATTTCCATCTATTTTATTTCCTTTAATTGCAAAAAAAATATTATTTTTTTTTATTTTAGAACTATCAAATGAAATCCCTGAAAAAAAAAATTTTTTATAATCAGATTGAATGTTTTGAAAATAATCGCCTAGGAACATAATTAATTAATTTCTAGATATTTTGTGGCTAAAATAGGCCCAATTTTGTCCATTATTTTTCCAGCCACCTCCACTGAAGTCCATCCTGCTGTATTATACAAAGTGCCTTTCCAGCCACCTTTTTGATGTCTATATTTATAATAATAATCTTTTGCCTTTTGAGGTGTGTCCAGCATAACAACAAATACATATTGTGGATTTGATGTTGGAAATATCGAAGCGAATGTATTTATCTTTGCTTCGGAATAAAATCCATCTTTTGGTTGATCAGCAGTTCCTGTTTTGCCACCAATCTCATAATTTGATACATCAGCAAATTTTGCTGTGCCCTCCTCTGTATTTACAATTTTTCTTAAAGCCGTAACAACTTGTTCGGAAACTCCTTTATTAATTAATCTACTTTTTTTTTCTTTAGCTTCGGTAGTTTTTTTAATTAAACTCGGCTTAATATCATAGCCACCATTAGATATTACCGCATAACCTTTTGCTAACTGAAGAATTGTAGTTGCAACTCCATGGCCAAAAGAAGCTGTAGCTAATCTACATTTACTAAAATTATAATCTTTTTGTGGAGCTATTTCATCTATGTCAAAATCAATTGGACTTAATATACCTACTTTTTTTAAAAAGGATTTATGTTTTTCTGGTCCTACTAACTGAGCAATTCTAACAGAGCCAATATTGCCTGATCTAATCAAAATCTGTTCTGCTGTAAGATCTGAGGGAATTTTATTGTCATATTCTCCAATCCTATGTTTGTCACAACGAATAGATTTTGGTAAATCTAAGAATTCCGTTTCTGGTTTTATTAAATCTTCGTTTAAAGCACTAGCAAATGTGAATGGTTTAAAAACTGAGCCAAGCTCATAAGTTCCTTTAGTTACTCTATTAATAAAACTAACATCAGTTATATTTTGTCTTTCATTAGGATTAAAATCAGGTAATGAAATAAGTGAAAGTATATTTCCATTATTCACATTCATGAGTATTGCAGCACTACCTTTGCTTTTAAAAATTTCTTGATATTTAATTAGTTCTTTTCGTATTAAAAATTGTATATCCTTATCGACTGTAAGTTTTATTGGTTTTTTTGAATTTCTAAGAACCTCATCGAATGATTTTTCTAAACCTGAAATTCCATTATTATCATCGTCTATTTGACCAATAATATGGCTAAAAAGATTTTTTTGAGGATACATCCTTAAAACTTTTTCCTCAGGTTTTATAGAATTATCTCCAAGTTTCATCAATTTTTCATAATTTTCCTCTGAGACTTTTTTTTCTAGCCAAAAGAATTTTTTTGTATCAAGTTGCTTTTTAATTTTATTAAAATCTTTATTTGGAAAAATAATATTTAAGCTTAATAAAAGTTTTTTCTTATCTATTACATCTGATGTCTTTATGCCTATATCTATAGATTTGACTGTTTTAGCTAAATAATTACCATTAATATCAATTATATCAGCTCTATAGAGTTTATTGGAAAATGTTGGCACATTATTATTTATTTCAATCTTAGATTTACGAGATCCAAGATGGATTAAATGAATAGTATAAATTAAATAAATAATAAAAAAGAAAAAGAATACAAACGCCACTCTATTAAATTCAATATTTAAACTTGTATTATTTTTTTTATAATCAAAATTATTTTTATAATCCTCAATAATAATTTTTGATTTTAATTTTTCCATTATTCTCTAATTATTTTTAAATTTTTAATTTCTTTATCTTTATTTGTAATTTTAAAGACTTTTATATTTTCAATTTTTTTTTGTACTAAATCATTTTCAAAATATAATGATTGAAACTCTAGTAATTTGTCAGAAGAACTCAGGTAATCAAATTCTAACTTTATCTTCTCAAGTTCAGAATTTAAAACTCTAATATTTTCTTTTGCAGTGAAAATTTTATCTTCATTTTTTTTGGCAGAATTTTTAATGATTGCGGTAGATAAAATTAATGAAAAAATAACTAATACTAGAATAATTTTTTTCATAACTTGTTCCCAAAATTTTCTATTTCAATTAAGTTGCTAAATTGTTCAAGAACATCGGTTTTAAAATCATAAAAATCTGCTTTTTTAATCGCGTATCTAAGTTTTGCTGATCTTGATGGTAAGTTTTCACTAATCTCTTCATCAGAAGGTGTAATTGCTTTTTTTTCATTTAATTTAAGTAATGTTTCTGGCTGTTCTGTAATTGGAGCATATCTTGATATACTTTTTTTCTCAGAAAGACTTTTGAAAAAATATTTTACAATTTTATCTTCTAATGAATGGAATGTAACTACGGCTAATACACCATCTTTCTTTAAAACCTTGGTTGCATTAATAAGTCCAAAAATTAATTCACTTATTTCTTTATTAACTAAAATTCTTAAAGCTTGTAAAACTTTTGTGGCATTATGAACTTTAAAGTTTTTTTTTCTTTTTGTTTTATCTATGATTTCAACAAGTGTTTGGGTGTCTATTTTTTTCTTAGATCTTTCCTTAATAATATTTCTAGCTATAAATTTACTTTCTTTTTCTTCTCCAAAAAATTTGAATATTTTGTCTAACTCTTTTTCTTCAAGTTTATTAATTGCATCTTCAGCAGAATAATTATTTAAACCCATTTGCATGTTCAAGCTACCTTTAGAGTCAAATGACAGTCCCTTTTTAGGATCTTTAATTTGAACATAAGAATAACCAAGATCAAATATTATTCCTTTAACATTTTCATTTTTAAGTTTTAGATTGTTTAGTTGACTAAATTTAATGTTTTTAAATAAAAATCGATCTTCAAATTTATCTTTTAACTGATTGGCTTTTATTTCACTTTCGATATCTCGATCTAAAGCTATTACTTTAGTATTTTCAAATTCTAGTATTTTTTTTGAATAACCACCTTGACCAAAAGTACAGTCGATAAAGGTGCCACCATATTGAGGGGAAATAATGCTAATAATTTCTTTTAGCAGTACCGGATAATGCTTTTGTACTTCCGGTACTATGGTGGCGTCCATTTATTTCTTTGAAGACCATTAATTTTTTTGTCTTCTTAAGAACGCTGGTATTTCAAGATCATCATCCTCTTCATCACTTGAAGATAATAAGTCATCTGAACTTGAATTTTCAGTTTCTGAACTAAATAAATCTGGTGCATCTGAGTCAACACCAAATTCTTTAAGATCATTAGAAACATCTTCTTGAATACTCTCTTCAACTGTTTGCTCTTGAGTTGAGTCCATTGCTTCTTGAGTAAAAGATTTTTCCATTTCGTTAACAGAACTATCTTCAACGACGCTTTCTGTTTCAAGACTGTTGCTATGAACTATCTCTTCATTTGTAACACTTGAATTAATCTGTTCTTGAGTGTGCTCCTGAACAATTTCATTCTCAACTTTGAGTGCATTTGCACCATGTGAAACAGGATTAGAAATCGTATTAGAAAAGTTAAATGATGCTGATGATCCAATGTTAGAAAAATCTGAATATCCAGGATTTCTATTTTGAATACGATGAACCATGTTTATCACAGATTTGGTTTCGGGCTGCTGACCATCTAACGATGTAGCAACAATTGAAACTCTCATTTTTCCATCTAATTCAGCATCAGTTATCGCACCAATTATTAATTCTGCTTCTGGATCAACCTCAGCTCTAACTTTGTTAACTGCTTCATCAACTTCAAAAAGTTTAAGGTCTTTACCGCCAGTAATATTAACAAGTAATCCTTTTGCACCTTTAAGAGTATAATCATCAATCAAAGGATTGCTCACTGCCATCTCTGCTGCTTTAAGCGCTCTTCCTTCACCTTCTGCTTCACCAGTTCCCATCATTGCTTTACCCATTGAAGCCATAACAGTTTCTACATCAGCAAAATCAAGATTGATTAAACCTGGTCTAACCATTAAATCAGTTATACTTTGAACACCATGCATTAGAACATTATTTGAAAGATTAAATGAGTCTTCAAATGTTGTTTGTTCATTTGCAATTTTAAATAAGTTTTGATTTGGAATTACAATAATTGTATCAACATGTTTTCTTAA
>JAYOZQ010000032.1:3520-8798 GCA_038154225.1 Candidatus Pelagibacter sp. | reverse complement strand
ATGCTTTTAACTGACAGAAATTTTGGTACTGCCTTTTTTGATGCACAAACAGGAGGGGATCCCGTCCTCTTCCAGCATTTATTTTGGTTTTTTGGTCACCCAGAAGTTTACATTTTAATTTTACCAGGTTTTGGAATGATCAGTCACATTGTTTCTACATTTTCAAAAAAACCAGTATTTGGTTATTTAGGTATGGCTTATGCTATGGTTGCAATTGGTATCGTAGGGTTTGTTGTTTGGGCTCACCACATGTACACAGTGGGTTTAAGTACAGATACTAAAGCTTACTTCTTGGCAGCAACAATGATTATTGCGGTTCCAACAGGGATTAAAATATTTTCATGGATTGCAACGATGTGGGGTGGATCTATTTCATTTAAAACACCGATGGTGTGGGCATTAGGTTTTATTTTCTTATTCACAGTAGGTGGAGTAACAGGAGTGGTTCTTGCAAACGCTGGTGTTGATACTGCAATGCATGATACTTATTATGTTGTTGCTCACTTCCATTATGTATTATCTTTAGGTGCAGTTTTTGCAATCTTTGCAGGTTTCTATTATTGGTTTGGTAAAATGTCTGGATATGAATATTCAGAATTTTTAGGACAATTACATTTTTGGTTAACTTTTATTGGAGTTAATTTAGTATTCTTTCCACAACACTTTTTAGGATTAGCTGGAATGCCAAGAAGATATGCTGATTATCCAGATGCTTTTGCAGGTTGGAACTACATTTCATCAATTGGATCATACATTTCTGTGATTGGTTTGGCTGTATTTTTTGCAAATCTTATTTGGGCTTTTTCAAAGAAAAAAGCAGCAGCTCAAAACCCATGGGGAGAAGGCGCAACAACTTTAGAATGGACAGTTCCATCGCCACCTAATTTTCATACTTTTGAAGAATTACCAAAGTTTGAAGATGAAGAGGGTATTGAAAAATCTACTAGCTAATATTTATTTAGATTTTTTAACTTAGAACCGATGATTAAGACTAAATTAAAGAATAGAAATCTAAGTCAGGAAGACGTTTTCAATTTTTCTGAACTCTTTAAATTGATGAAGCCACGGGTAATGTCGTTGGTTATCTTCACTTGTGCTGTAGGATTATTGATGGCACCGAATGTCATTTCAACAAAAGATGCAATTATAGGAATTATTCTTGTATCTATTGGTGCAGGAGCCGCAGGTGCATTAAACATGTGGTACGAGTCAGATTTAGATGCGCTGATGACACGGACTTGTTTAAGACCCATACCAACTGGTAAAGTTAATAAAAATCAAGCTTTGGTTTTTGGTGTTGCACTTTCAATATTTTCAGTAATTGCGCTAGATTTTTTTGCTAATAGAATATCGGCTAGCTTATTATTATTTACTATTCTGTTTTATGTGTTGATTTATACAGTTTGGTTAAAGAGAAAAACTCCACAAAACATAGTAATTGGTGGAGCAGCAGGCGCATTACCACCAGTTATAGGTTGGGCGATAGCAACCAATTCTTTATCATTAGAGCCTATTACATTCTTTTTAATCATTTTCTTTTGGACACCATCTCATTTTTGGGCGCTGAGCCTTTATAAATCAGATGACTATAAAAAAGCTAAAATCCCGATGCTTCCATTAACAAATGGTATTGAAAGTACTAAGTTAAATATCTTTATCTATTCTTTAATTATGATCCCTGTAATTGTAATGCCATATGCTATCGATTTTGTTGGATTAGTTTTTTTAATCCCATCTTTAATTTTAACTTTTTATTATAATTTTTTGTGTTTTGAGCTTTATAATTTTAAGAAAAATAAATTTGATGCAAAAAAAGCAAAATCTATATTTGGATATTCTATTTTATACTTATTTCTGATATTTGTTCTTTTTTTAATAGATAAAATTTTATGATGACACCTGACAAAAAAACTAAGAAAAAAAATATTTTAACTGCTGTAGCAATTTTGGCATTTATGGTATTTCTATTTGTATTTACTTTATATAACGTTGGAGTTTTTGATAGACAGTTATGATTAAGAAAAAAACTTTAACACCAGTATTACTTGGAGGCATATTTTTTCTTATGCTTGGACTTTCTTTTGCAGCAGTCCCACTTTATGACATGTTCTGTCGTATAACAGGGTTTGGTGGAACTACTCAGGTCTCCAAAGAAGCACCAAACATAGTTTTAGATAAAGTAGTAAGTGTTAGATTTGATACTAATGTGAATAATCTTACTTGGGATTTTAAAGCTAAATCAAATGTAATTGATGTAAAAGTTGGCCAAGTAAACAAAATTGAGTTTGAGGTTCAAAATTACGGTGATGAAACCACTTATGGAGTAGCTAGTTTTAATGTTTCACCATCAAGCTTTGGAAAATATTATAGTAAATTGGGTTGTTTTTGCTTTGAAAAACAAGAACTTAAAGCTGGAGAAAAAGCAACTTATGTTATGACTTTTTATTTAGACCCTGAGCTCGTCAATGATCCAACTACAAAAAATTTGCAAGATGTAACTATGTCGTACACTTTTTTCTCGACAGATTACTATAAACAATCATAATCACGAAAAATGTCAGCTGAAAAAAAACACGATTACCACCTAGTAGATCCAAGCCCTTGGCCTATCTATGTTTCATTCTCTTGCTTAGTGCTAGCAATTGGAACAATATTTTATATGCATAACGATGTTTCTTGGGGAATGTATTTAGGACTAGCTTTAGTTTTATATGGTGCTTACATGTGGTTTAGAGATGTTGTAATAGAAGCAGAACACCAAGGTCATCATACACCTGTTGTTCAAATTCATCACCGATATGGTATGACTTTATTTATAGCATCAGAGGTTATGTTCTTTGTTGCATGGTTTTGGGCATACTTTGATATTAGTTTATTTCCAAATGAATTTGTTGGAAACGTTTGGCCACCAAAAGATATTGAAACATTCGATCCATGGGATATTCCATTAATTAATACATTGGTTTTACTTCTTTCAGGTACGACAGTAACTTGGGCTCATCACTCATTATTAGAAGGTGATAGAAAAGGGTTTATACAAGGTTTAACATTGACAGTTATTCTAGGTTTCTTTTTTACTTTGCTTCAAGCCTACGAGTATCATCATGCTACTTTTGATTACTCTGGTCATATTTATGGAGCTGTATTCTATATGGCAACAGGTTTTCATGGATTTCACGTTATAATTGGAACAATATTTTTAGCAGTTTGTCTTGCTAGAGCTAGAAAAGGACATTTTACCAAAGATCATCATTTTGGATTTGAAGCAGCTGCATGGTACTGGCATTTTGTAGATGTAGTTTGGTTGTTCTTATTTGCAGCAATATACGTTTGGGGAAGTTAATAATTAACTCTTGAAGAACAAGTTTCTATTTTCAGTTTTTGTCTATTTTATTATTTTAGTTTTAATATCCTTAGGTTCATGGCAACTATATAGACTAAGTTGGAAATTAGATTTAATCAATCAGATTGAAAACTCATTAAAAAATGAACCAGTTGAATTATCAAGTATTGAAGAAAAAAACTTTTTAAGGGTCAAAACTTCAGGAACAATAGATTTTCAAAAACAAATTTATTTATACAATCTAAATGAAAATGGCAAACCTGGATTCGAGGTGATCAATCCTATTTTAATTAATGATAAAAATTATTTAATTAATAGAGGGTGGATACCGTTTAATAAAAAAAATAAACCTGAAATTAATTTAATTAATCAAAATAATATAATTGGCACTCTAAAAACTCAATCTAAGGCAAACTCTTTTAAGCCAAAAAATGATATTGAAAAAAATTACTGGTTCACATTAAATCGAGAAGATATTTTTAAATATACAGGTAAAAAGTTTTCAAAATATATAATTTATTTAAATGGTAATTATAGTTTACCAAAACCTAAAGTAGTAACTGCTAAAATTTCTAACAATCATAAAAAATATGCTATTACTTGGTTTTCAATGGCGATTTCAATCCTTTTAATATATCTATATTTTAGAAAAAAAAATTATTAGATGGAATACATAAGTACTAGAAATAATAAAAAAACCTTTGAATTTAAGGATGTTTTTATAAAAGGTCTCGCAGATGATGGGGGTCTATTCATACCTCAATCTCTTCACAAAGTTGATATCAACAATCTTAGAGGGCTTGAGTACAATGATTTAGCAAAGAAAATTATTTATCCATTTATTGGCGACTTCATGACCGAAGCTGACTTAAATAAAATTATTGATAAATCTTATTCTGTTTTTAGAAAAAAAAATGTTGTTGATCTTATAAAAGTTGGAGATCGGTCTGTACTTGAATTATTTCATGGCCCTACACTAGCCTTTAAAGATGTTGCAATGCAACTTTTGGGTAATTTTTATGAATATTACTTAAATAATCAAAATGAAAAAATAAATATCGTTGTAGCTACTTCAGGAGATACTGGGGCAGCAGCTATTGATGCTATTAAAGGAAAAAAAAATATTAATATTTTTGTGCTTCATCCTCATAATAGAGTATCGACAGTTCAAAGAAAGTTGATGACTACTGGAAAAGACAAAAATGTTTTTAATATCGCTGTGAATGGAAATTTTGATGATTGTCAAAATTTAGTCAAAACAATGTTTGCGGATAAAACTTTTTCAAATGATATCAAAATGTCAGGTGTAAATTCAATAAACTGGGCACGTATTATTGCTCAAAGTGTATATTATTTTTATAGCTATTTATTAATGGAGGATGACAAACGTCCAATCAATTTTTCGGTACCAACAGGAAATTTTGGTGACGTATATGCTGGATATTTGGCTAAAAAAATGGGTCTTCCAATTAATAAATTGATTGTTGCCACTAATCAGAATGACATCCTTCATAGAGCTATTTCAAAAGGAAGTTATGAAGTGGAAAATGTATCTGAAACATTATCTCCTAGTATGGATATACAAGTAGCAAGTAATTTTGAAAGACTACTTTATGATTTAAATGAAGGTGATGATTTGAAAACAATAGATGCAATGAAAAATATTAAAGAAAAAGGAAAACATATTATCAATCAAGAAAAATTAGATAAAATAAATGGAGATTTTTTATCTGCTAGAATGAGTGAAGAAGAGGTTTTAAAAACTATTAGTAAGGTTTATGAAAAATTTAAAATTGTATTAGATCCTCATAGTGCAATTGGCTATGGTGCTTTTGATAAAATCAATTTAGAAGGAAATAATATAGTTTTAGCAACAGCTCATCCATGTAAATTTCCAGATGCAATTAAAAAAGCAATAAATTTAAAAGAAGACCT
>JAYOZQ010000032.1:0-3420 GCA_038154225.1 Candidatus Pelagibacter sp. | reverse complement strand
TCAGCAAAACATCTCCCAGGATATGTGAACATGTTTGAGCAATATAAAGAAAAAGGAATTGATCACATAATTTGTATTTCAGTGAATGATCCATTTGTCATGAATGCCTGGGGCAAAGAACATAATGTTGGAGACAAGATATTAATGGTTGGAGATCCATTTTTAAATTTTACTAAAGGAATTGGAGCTGATGTAGATAAAAGTGCAAGGGGACTTGGTGTTAGATCTAATAGGTATACAATGTTAGTCGATAATTTAAAGATTGTTAAATTACAAGAAGAGGAAGATACCGGATCTTGTGAAATTTCTGCTGCTGAAAACTTTATTAAGTTAGTCTAAATTTGCAGCTTTTTTTGCCATTAAATCTACTTCTTCATTCATAGGATTTCCCGCGTGAGCTTTCACCCAATTCCACTTTACATTTAAAGATTTATTTAAATCATATAATTCAATCCATAAGTCTTTATTTTTTACATCTTCTTTTTTTGATGTTTGCCAATTATTTATGATCCACTTATTTATCCATTCTGTAATTCCAAGTTTGACATATTGTGAGTCTGTATAAATTGTTATTTGTGAGCTGGCATTCATCTCTTTCAAGGCATTAATAGGAGCTAATAATTCCATTCTATTATTGGTAGTATTTTTTTCATTACCACTAATTTTTTTTATTTTTCCATCTTCATTGATTATTGCTGCCCAACCACCATTCCCAGGGTTTGTTAAACAAGAACCATCAGTATAGATTTCAATCATTAATTTAAATAATCTTTATAAGACTTTAAGTTATTATGCGTAATAAGTTTTTGATAATACTCATTAGGATCTTTAATTTTAATCAATGCTGTTTTAGGAGTATTTGAATAATCATATAATCTAGTTAAAAGATACCTCATTGCAGCACCCCTGCATAAGATATTTAATGATTTTTTTTCTTTTAATGAAATTTCTTTAACACTTTCGTAGCCTTTTATTAATTTTTTAATTTTTTGCTTATTCATCACAAATTTTTGATTTTTATAATCAAAACATAAAGCATTGATGCAGATTGCAATTTCATACATAAAGATATCATTTGCAGCAAAATAAAAGTCAATTACTCCTGACAATTTATTCTTATTAAAAAAAATATTATCTATAAATAAATCACCATGAATTACTCCTTGAGGTAGTTTTGAGGGCCAATTTTTTTTTATATCTTTTAAGTTATTTGCTAAAAAATTTTGTAAATTATTAAATTTTTTTGATTTAAATTTTATACTTTTTAATAATGGTCCCAACTCTTTGATACCCATTGAATTTTTTCTGGATATGCCTATTTTTTTAGTAATTTCATGGATATTTGCAATTACTTTACCAACTTCAAAACAATTATTTAAATTTAATTTAGTTTTATCTTTTCCGTGTAAGAAAGAAACAATGCATGCTTTTTTATTTTTTAAATTTATTAAGTGTAATCCTTTTTTACTTTTCAGAGGTTTTGGACAGCTAATATTAGAGTTATTTAAGATCTCCATTAGTTTCATAAAAAAAGGTATCTCTCTGTTCGAAACTCTTTTTTCAAAAATTGTTAAAATGAACTTATTTTTTTTTGTTTTTAATAAGTAATTTGTATTTTCAATTCCTTTCTTTATGCCCTTGAAATGCATAATTTTTTCCATTTCAAACTGATTGTTAATTGAATCAATGTCTTTCTTATTAATCTTTGTGTAAACAGCCATTTAATTTAATTTATTTGGGATTTTAAATACTACGTCTTCTTTAATTATTTCTACTTCATCTATCTTAATAGTAAATCTATTTTTTAATTCACTAATAAAATTATCTACTAATATTTCAGGCGCCGAAGCTCCAGATGAAATACCAATAGTATTTGAATTTTGAATTTTATCATAGGGTATTTCACTTTCTGAATGGATTAACATTGAATTTTCACAGCCAGATTTTTTAGCAACTTCCACAAGTCTAACTGAGTTTGAAGAATTTCTACTACCAATTATAAAAAACATATCGCAATTTTTAGCTATATTTTTAACAGCCATTTGCCTATTCGTTGTTGCGTAACAAATATCTTCTTTTTGAGGTTCTCTTATATTTTCAAATCTTTTTTTTAAAATTTGAATAATATCTTTTGTATCGTCTACAGATAAAGTTGTCTGAGTAACAAATGCAATTTTTTTATTATCTTTATTGTCATAATTTTTTGCCTCTTCTTCATTTTGTACAAGATCAATTGATCCATCAGGTAATTGACCCATAGTGCCTATAACTTCAGGGTGATTTTTATGACCAATTAAAATTATATGGTAGCCAGCTTTATTTAAATTTTCAGCTTCTCTGTGCACTTTAGAAACAAGTGGACATGTTGCATCTACATAAGTCATATTATAATTTTTAGCATCTTCTGGTATTTTTTTTGGAACACCATGAGCTGAAAAAATAACTGGTCTTGATTTATCATTTATTTCCTCAAGTTCTTCAACAAAAATTGCTCCCTTTTTTTTTAAATCATCAACAACAAATTTATTGTGAACTATTTCATGCCGCACGTAAACTGGGGCACCGTATTTTTGAATTGATTTTTCTACAATTTCAATAGCTCTTTCAACACCAGCACAAAAACCTCGTGGAGCAGAAAGTAAAACGTTAATTGTTTTGTTTTTCATATTTCTCTAATAAATATTCGAGCAATATATGAGGAAAGGTTAAAGACGCCAAACCTATAAATATCACTTTTAAAATAGAACTGTTTAAATCATAAATATTGTTTAAAAAAAACAAACTTATTAAGCAGAAAATAGCTGTTAAAATTGTAAGAGGTAGTGCTTTTTTTAAAAATTTAATTAAACCACTATTAAAATCAAAATTATCTATTTCAAATATCAAAGTAATAGTGTGTCTTAAAGAATGTAAAAAACAAAAATATAAAGTAAACGCTACTAAGGGTGAAAGATAATAATTTAAAATAATAATTGAAAAATAATCTAGAAAAATTACAAATTTTTTAATTTCAAATTCTTTTATGAATAATAGAACACTTGATAAAGTACTTAAAACAATTCCAATCAAGAGGATCTTATTAGTTTCTATATAATCTAAGATTGTATAGAAAGCTTCATCTTCAACTAATAAAAATTTATATATTGTTACTGTTTCATCAAAATGAAAAAACATAGGTGCTAGAATAATCAGTGATCCTTTAAAAAAGAATAATAGTTGATTTATTAAATTATTATTTGTTGTTAAAAATTGAGTATCTTCTTTACCAAAATGATATGACGCAACGACTAAAAAAAGAAGCAAAGATATTGCTGGTAACAAAACCCAAAAAAGGATTATAAAAATAGCGAGTAATATGTAGGATACATAAAAGAATAAAACATTTTTAATATCAAAAATTTTTAAAAGTCTTTTACCTTT
>JAYOZQ010000031.1:0-9477 GCA_038154225.1 Candidatus Pelagibacter sp. | reverse complement strand
AAATGACTAAACTTGGTTTTTTAGAATTTCAAACACCAATTTTAACCTCATCAAGTCCAGAAGGTGCAAGAGATTTTTTGGTTCCAAGCAGACTAAACCCTGGAAAATTTTATGCATTACCACAAGCACCTCAACAATTTAAACAATTAATAATGGTCTCTGGTTTTGATAAATATTTTCAAATTGCTCCTTGTTTTAGAGATGAAGATGCTAGAGCTGATAGAAGTCCAGGGGAATTTTATCAATTAGATTTAGAAATGTCTTTTGTGGAACAAGAGGATGTTTTTAATGTTGTTGAAACTTTAATGGTTAATACTTTTAAGAAATTCTCAAATAAAAAACTATTGTACGATAAATTTCCAAAAATTTCATATGCTGATGCAATGTTAAATTATGGAACTGACAAGCCTGATTTAAGAAACCCACTACTTATAAATGATATTACAGAAATATTTACAAGAGAAGATGTATCGTTTGAGATATTTAAAAAACTTGTAAAATCTGGTTCAAAAGTCAGATGTATTTCAACTAAAAATACAAAAGATAAACCTAGAAGCTTTTTTGATAATATTGACAAATGGGCGAAAGAACAGGGTGCCTCTGGATTAGCATATTTTACTTTTGAAAAAGAAGATCAACTTTCAGCTAAAGGACCGATTGGAAAGTTTTTTTCACCTGAGGCATTAGAAGAAATTATGAAAAAGACTAATTCAGAAGTAGGAGATAGTATTTTCATGGCATGTGGAAGGCAAAATGATCTAGAAAAAATTACCTCACTCGCTAGAGATAAAATAGCCAAAGATCTAGATTTAATTGATGATAATGTTTTTGCATTTTGTTGGATTGTTGATTATCCAATGTTTGAAAAAGATGAAGTAACTAACAAAATTGAGTTTAGTCATAATCCATTTTCTATGCCACAAGGAAATTTAACTGAAGAAGATTTTGAAAAACCTTTAGATATATTGGCTTATCAATACGATATTGTTTGTAATGGTATTGAACTTTCTTCTGGTGCGATAAGAAACCACAAACCAGAACTTATGTATAAACTTTTTTCAATAGCAGGCTATGACAAGAAACAAGTAGATGAAAAATTTAGTGGTATGATTAATGCATTAAGTTATGGAGCCCCACCTCATGGAGGAATAGCCCCTGGTATTGATAGGATAGTAATGTTGCTAGCGAATGAAAAAAATATTAGAGAGGTAACAATGTTCCCAATGAATCAAAATGCACAAGACTTAATGATGAAAGCTCCATCTGACGTAAGCGAGGATCAATTAAAAGAACTTGGTATTGCTATAAAAAATAAGAAATAAAATTATTTTTTACCTTTTAAACTTATTTTAACATCTGAAAGATCTACTAAATTTTTTTTATAATTGTTTCTTACAAAACCTTTGCTGGTTATATCTTTTACAATTTTTAACAATTGGTTTTGGTCTTCAGATTGATTTTCTTCATTTGTAGGTGAGTCGCTTCCACCAATTGAAGGTGTATGAGCTAAATCTTCTCTATTTTGATATGATATTGCTAATTCTCTAAAAATGTAATCTAGTATTGAACTTGCACTTAGTATTCTGTCATTACCATGCACTTTTCCGGATGGCTCAAATTTTGTGCCAACAAATGCACTTATGAATTCATCAAGTGGCACACCATATTGAAGTCCTAATGATACAGCGATTGCAAAATTGTTCATTAAAGCTTTTACTAGCTCTCCTTCTTTGCTTGTATCAATGAAAATTTCTCCTATTTTGCCATCCTCATACTCACCAGTATGTAGATAAACTTTATGATCTCCAATAGTAGCTTTTTGAATGTAACCTTTTCTTCTATCTGGCATTCCAAATCTTTTACCACCTCTTTCAGATGATTTATTGAAGTTTGCAATAATGTTTTCTTTGTTATCTTTACTATCTTGGTTTACTTCAGCTACGACTTCTACCTTTTTACTTTCAATGACTTTATTATTATTTGGATCAAGACTTTTTGTTTTACGATTATCAAGTTTTACGTCTAGTACCTCGAATTTTCCATCATCTCTTTTTTCAAGATTTTTTAACTCTGTTTCATTTATATCATCCAAGTAATGATTAACTTTAAACGTACATGTGTAGTAAGTCTCAACTAAATATTTTGCCATTTAACTCCAATTTAAATTTTAATTTGAATATTGAATCAATTAATTTATATACAAATTCATATTTTAGTCTAATTTAAATTATACAATTTTTAATTGAATAAATAAAAAAATTTTATGTTGACACTTTTAAAAAAAATTTTCACTTGGTGGAATCAAGATACCTTTGGTACTAGATTAAAAACAATTTTTTTTGGAAAATTAGTTGGTAGTGATGAGCTTGGTAATAAATATTATGAAAGTAAAAATGGAAAGAGATGGGTTATTTATGCAAATACTATTGATGCCTCTAAAATACCAGTGGAATGGTACTCTTGGATGCATTTTACACCTAATAAAATAGAAAAAATGCATGAACTTGAAAAATATGATTGGCAAAAACCTCATCAATCTAATTTAACTGGCACTGAAAAAGCTTATTATCCAAACAAAGATAAAGATGGTATCAAAAAGAAATATTCTAGCTGGAAACAATAAATTTAATTTTTATTTTTTTATTTTAGTTTATTTTTTTTTAATAAATCATTCATTTGCAAAAGATAATACTGAAGGTGTTTTTACAGATTTAAAAATTTTAGATAAAATTAGTTCAAAAAATACCTTGGTAAAATTAAAAAATGGAGAGTTAATTACATTTAAAGATCTCTCTATAAAAAGTTTAAAGTGTAAAAATTCAGAATTTGATGATAATCCTGAGATTACTGCCTACATACAAGTAAAAGACCTAACAGATCAAAATAATAATGAGGTATTCGTATTTAATGGCTGGATGTTTTCATCAAGTCCATCAATTACTCCATTTGATCATCCAGTATATGATGTTTGGCTTGTTAAATGCTATTAGACTATAGTATCTTTATCTAACCAGCTTACGTTAAAATCAGAATTAATAAATTTTTTATGATTTAAAAGCTTTTTATGGAGAGGAATAGTTGTGGTAATTCCCTCTATAACAAATTCATCTAGGGATCTGTTCATTCTTTGAATTGCCTCAGTCCTATTTCTTCCATGACAGATTAGTTTGCAAACCATACTATCGTAATAAGGTGTAACTTTATATCCTTGAAAAATAGCTCCATCTACTCTTGTTCTAAAACCAGATGGTTGGTGGCACATACCTATAGTTCCAGGAGATGGTTGAAAGTTTTTACTTGCATCTTCTGCATTTATTCTACATTCAATTGCATGGCCTCTTGGATTTATATCACTCTGTTTCAGTGCTGTTTCTCCAGAAAAAGCAATCCAAATTTGTTCCTTAATGATATCAATACCAGTTACCATTTCTGTTACAGGATGCTCAACTTGCACTCTTGTATTCATTTCAAGAAAATAAAATTTTCCATCCTCATAAATAAACTCTACAGTCCCGGCACCCATATATCCAATTTTTGCAACCATCTTCACAGTTCTTTCAAATAAGTCTTTTCTTATTTCATCATTAAGAACAGGGCTCGGTGTTTCCTCAATTAATTTTTGATGTCTTCTTTGGACAGAACAGTCTCTTTCATGAAGGTGAACAACATTATTTTTACCTGCTAAAATTTGAACTTCTATATGTCTTGGATTTTGAAAAAACTTTTCAATATAAACTTCATCATTGCCAAAATATTTTTGTGCTTCTGATTTTGCAGTAGAAAACAAAGTTTCAAATTCTTCCTCTTTGTATACAATTTTCATACCTTTTCCACCACCACCACCTGATGCTTTGATTAAGACAGGAAATCCAATTCTTTTACAGAGTTCTTTAGCTTGAGCTATATCAGTAACACCTCCCTCAGATCCTTCAATTACCGGTAAACCATTTTCTTTAGCAATTCTCTTTGCTTGAATTTTATCACCCATCATTTCTATATGTTTTGATGATGCGCCAATAAAACTTATTTTATTTTCTTCAAGAATTTTTGCAAAACTAGCGTTTTCAGATAAAAATCCATAACCAGGATGTACAGCGTCAGCATTAGTAAGTTCTATTGCGGACATTAAATTAGGAATATTCAAATAACTGTTTGCAGGTTGGTGAGATCCTATACAAACACTTTCATCTGCCATTCTTACATGCATACTTTCTCTATCAACATCAGAATGAACAGCTACTGTTGCTATTCCCCATTCTTTGCAGGCTCTAATAATTCTAACTGCAATTTCCCCACGGTTTGCAATTAAGATTTTTTTAAACATTTGTTTATTCTAGAATAATAATAGTTTGACCAAACTCGACAGGGTGACCATCTTCAACACAAATTTCTTTCACAACACCATCAGCAGTTGATGGCACATGATTCATTGTTTTCATCGCTTCAACAATCATAATGGTATCACCTTTTTTAATTTTTTTTCCTACCTCAACAAATTTTTTTGCTCCAGGTTCTGGCGCGTGATAAGCTGTTCCAATAATTGGTGAAGTAATTTCGGTACCAGATTTAACATTAGGTTTTTCAGAAACATTTTCATTCCTAGCACTAATATTTGCTGGTGTTACAGTTGGTTGATTGCTTATTGATACATTATTTTTTGAAACCTTAATCTTGGTGTCTTTTTCAGTAATTTCGATTTCAGTAAGATTAAACTCTTCCAAATAGTCACTTAATTCTTTGATAATGCTTTTATCTATTTTCATTTTTTAAAATCTTTTCTATTGAAATTATGGCCAAAATATAACCTTCAACACCTAATCCAAAAATTCCTCCTGTAGCTATGTCGCTTATGAGAGATTTATGTCTAAATTCTTCTCTTTTATATATGTTTGATATGTGTAACTCAATTATTGGTTTTTTGAATAGATCAAGGGCATCTCTAATTGCAACTGAGGTGTGTGTAAAACCTGCAGCATTAATTATCATCCCATCGTATTTTTTTCTAGCATCTTGAATTAAAGTTACTAACTCACCTTCAATATTTGATTGAGCAAATTCTAATTCAATACCAATTTTGTTAGACTCTTTTAAACAGTTTTCTTTTAATTGATCAAAAGTAGTAGAGCCATATTGTGATTGTTCTCTTTCACCTAATAGATTAAGATTTGGACCATTAATAATAATAATTTTATTATTCATTCAATTCTTATATACGATGAAAAAAATAAAAAAAATAAAAATTAAAGTGAATGGTAAATTTAAGTCTGTACCAGAAAATTATAAGATTTCAGATTTAGTAAAAGATCTTAAGATTCCTTTAAAAAAAGTGGCAATTGAACTCAATCAAGAGATAATGGATAAAAAGAAAATTAGTAAAATTGCTCTAAAAAAAGATGATAAAATGGAGATAGTTCATTTTATTGGGGGAGGTTAAATGAAAAATGATAAAATAGTTATTGCAAATAAAAAATTTAATTCTCGATTAATCGTAGGTACTGGAAAATATAAAAGCATGTCAGAGTGCGCAATGGCTATTAAACTTTCTGGAGCAGAAATTGTAACTGTTGCTGTTAGAAGAGTAAATATAACTGATAAAAAAAAACCTCTTCTTATGGATTATATTGATCCAAAGAAAATCACTTATTTACCAAATACAGCAGGATGTTTTACTTCAGAAGAAGCTTTGAGAACGCTCAGACTAGCAAGAGAAATTGGTGGTTGGAAATTAGTTAAACTGGAAGTTTTAGGGGATAAACAAAACTTGTTTCCTGATATGATTGAAACTTTAAAATCAACAGAGGTTTTAGCTAAAGAAGGTTTTAAAGTTATGGTTTATTGCAATGATGACCCGCTAATGGCAAAACGTTTAGAAAACTCAGGTGCAGATGCGATAATGCCGTTAGCTGCTCCTATTGGTTCTGGTTTAGGCATTCAAAATAAAACAAATATTCAAATTATCAGAAATCAAACCAAATTACCTCTAATCATTGATGCAGGTTTGGGCCAAGCATCAGATGCAACTATTGCAATGGAGTTAGGTTGTGATGGTGTTTTAGTTAACACTGCAATTGCTAAAGCAAAAAAACCATATGATATGGCTCTTGCCTTTAAGAATGCCGTAATTGCTGGGAGACAATCTTTTTTAGCAGGACGTATTAATAAATATTTATACGGAAATGCATCTTCACCAAAAACAGGAATTATTAAATAGTTGCTGTTTTTTTTACAAACTTCTTTTTAAAGTAAGGTTTCTTTTTAAAAGGTTTTTTGTGAAATTTTTTAGCCTCTTTGTTATCAGTAATTTTATCCTCTTTAATTTGTATTTCTAAATTTTTTAATTTTTCAAAATGTTCAATCAACTCAATTGTTTTTTTTGATTTATTTTGAATATTAATAATATACTCTGGAATAATAAGTGTAGGATCACTAATAATATCTATTGTCATTTTATTTTTCTTTTCAAAATAAGTTAAATCATCAACAAAATTTTCTTTTAAAAAATCTGAGATTTTTTCACAAACTCTAAGCTCAACAAATTTAGCTTTATTAATAACTGCATTTAACTCTACTGTTTTAAGTAATTTTTGAGCAAATGACTCATCTGTAAGTGTTACTTTCCATTTTATTGCGCTTTCTCTTAATCTTTGTCTAGACATTTCAAGAAGACCAAAATTACTTATTCTACCAATTTGAATTCTAGCTCTGTCTGTTCTACATTTTTCTTTTAATTTTCTCTCGACTAATCTTCTATTTCCATAACTAAGCATATCAATAAAGTCGATTATAATTAGACCAGACAAATCTCTAATTTTTATTTGTCTTGCTATTTCTTCAGCTGCCTCAATATTTGTATCTAGTGCAGTGCTTTCAACATTTTTACCCTTAATAGAGCTACCAGAGTTTATATCAATTGATACAAGTGCTTCAGTAGGGTTTATTACTAAATATCCTCCTGATTTTAGTTTTATCTCTGAGTCAAATATTTGGTTTAATTTTTGTTCAATTTTTTCTTCAATAAATAATGGAACTTTTCCTCTATATTTTTTTACCTTCTTGACACTTGAAGGCATGATCATTTTCATAAATGTTTGTGCTTTTTTGTAACCTTCATTGCCTTCAACTATTATATTTTGAGTAGTATCATCAAACATATCTCTTAAAGTTCTTTTTATAATTTCACTCTCTTGGTGAATTAATGATGGAGCAATAGAATTAATAGCAGTATCTTTAATTTGACTCCATGTTTTGATAAGAGTTTCTAAATCATTATTAATTTCGTTTTTGGTTTTATTACTTCCAGCAGTTCTAACAATCAAACCCATCTCTTTAGGGATCTCAATTTCATTCAAAATAGTTCTTATTTTTTTTCTATCAGCTGGATTAAATATTTTACGAGATATTCCACCACCCTTTGGGGTATTAGGCATTAAAACAATATATTTTCCAGCAATTGAGATAAATGTACTAAGTGCTGCACCTTTTTGTCCTCGTTCATCTTTAATGACCTGCACTAAGATAACTTGATTTGGTTTTATAACTTCCTGTATTTTATATCTTTTAAATTTAAACTTAGTTTCTTTTTTTTTATCTTTTTCTTCAGTTAAATTTTCTTTATCTCCAGAATCATTTTCGCTTTCCTCGATTGGCTCTTTTTCAATATTAATTGGATCATCTATTTCAAGTTTTCCCTCAGCTATATTTTCCTCTTCTTTAGCTTCAACTTCTTTAGAAAGTTCTTCTCGAGCTTTTTCTTCCTCTTCTTTAATTTTATCTAAATCTGCTTTTGGTATTTGATAGTAATCAGACTGAATGTCATTAAAAGATAGAAAACCATGTCGTTCTCTCCCAAAATCAATAAATGCTGCTTGAAGAGATGGTTCTATTCTACTGACTTTACCAAGATATATATTATTTTTTATTAAATTATTCTTTAAACCTTCGTATTCGTAGTCTTCAATATTGTCATCTGATTTAAGAACAACTCTAGTTTCATTAGGATGCGATGCATCGATATATAAATTTTTTTCCATAATAATTTGATTGATTGATTCATTTAGTATTTTAAGTGTTAATAAAATTTTGTTTAATTCTAGTGCCTTATCTTTAACAAATTCCAAGATATAATGGAAATAAAATGAATAAAATTCTCAAAAATACTCTATTTATATCGTTATCTTTTCTTTTATTACTGGGTATTTTGATATTAGGAATTTTATGGTCTTATTCAAATAACATTCCTGATTATAAATTTCTTAAAAACTATAAACCACCAGTATCAAGTAAAGTGTATTCAGGTGATGGAGAGCTTGTTGCAGATTTTTCAAAAGAAAAAAGAATATTTATTCCAATTAATTCAATTCCAAAAAATGTAATTAACTCATTTTTATCAGCAGAAGATAAGAACTTCTTTTCTCATCCAGGTGTTGATGCAAAAGGAGTTTTAAGGGCTGTGATAAACAACATTTCAAACATAATTTCATCTAAAAGACTTGAAGGTGCTTCGACAATTACTCAACAAGTAGCTAAGAATTTTTTATTAACTAATGAGGTAAGTATAAATAGAAAAATTAAAGAAGCTATTTTAGCATTTAGAATAGAGAGAGCATTATCTAAACAAAGAATTTTAGAATTATATTTAAATCAAATTTATCTTGGTAGTGGAGCATATGGCGTAGCAGCAGCAAGCTTAGAATATTTTGATAAATCTATTCAAGAATTAGATTATGGAGAGGCAGCTTTATTAGCAGCTTTACCAAAAGCACCAAGTAGGTACAATCCTTATCGAAATATTGAGTTAGCTAAATTTAGAAGAGATTTAGTTTTAAAAAATTTATTTGAAAACAAGTATATAGGTCTTGAAGAATATAATTATTTTAAAGAAAGAAAAATTTTACTCAATAAGACAAAAAAAGTTTTTTTAGAAGATTCTCAATATTACATTGAAGATGTTAGAAAAAATGTAATTGAAACTTTAACTTATGATAAAGTTTATAATCAAGGTTTTAATATCAACACACCAATTAATTTAGAATTTCAAAAGATTGCAACTGAAGCACTTAGAAATGGATTATTATCTTATGATAAGAGAAAAGGCTGGAGAGGACCACTTGCTAACAAAAAATACTCAGAAAATTGGAATAAAGATTTAAATAAATTTTATTTGGAAGACTCAATTAGTTGGAAGTTAGCAATTATCAGAAAAATAAATAAATTTTCAGCAATTATTGAAACTGAAGATAAATTAGATGGCAAGATAGAGTTTAAAGATATTTCTTGGACAAAAAAAGAATTTAATCAATTATTGAAGGTTGGCGACATAATTTATGTAAAAAAAATTAGTGATAAAAATTACAGTTTAAAACAATTGCCAAAAGTTAATGGGGGAATTGTTGTTATGGATCCTTATACAGGTCGTGTATTAGCTTTAAGTGGTGGTTTTAGTTTCAAAAAAAGTGAGTTTAATAGAGCAACACAAGC
>JAYOZQ010000030.1:0-9523 GCA_038154225.1 Candidatus Pelagibacter sp. | reverse complement strand
CCAAGAATTACACCTAAACTTGCTAAAACAGCTACTAAGAAATTATCCTTAAATACACCCATTAAAATTAAAAACTCACCAATAAAACCACTTGTTCCAGGTAAGCCAAGAGCTGCGAGTGTAAATAACATGAATAAAATTGAATATTTTGGAATTATGGTAACTATTCCACCATAATTGCTAATCATTCTTGAATGCATTCTATCATAAACTACACCCACACATAAGAATAGAGCAGCAGATACTAATCCATGACTAATCATTTGAATTATACTTCCCTCAATACCTTGTTGTTGAATAGTAAAAATTCCTAATGTTACAAAGCCCATATGAGCTACAGAAGAATAAGCAATAAGCTTTTTCATATCTTCTTGCATTAGCGCAATTAATGATGTGAGAATTATTGCTATTACGCTTAAAGTATAAATTAAAGGTGTAAATATTTCTGAGGCAATTGGAAAAAGTCCTAATGAAAATCGAATAAATCCATATCCAGCCATTTTAAGCAATATTGCAGCCAGCAAAACTGATCCTGCAGTTGGAGCTTCAACGTGCGCATCAGGTAGCCAAGTATGAACAGGCCACATAGGTGTTTTAACTGCAAATGAACTGAAAAAAGCTAGCCATAATAAATTTTGATACTTTGCATCTATTCCAAGTTCATAAAGTTTGATTACATCAGTGGTACCTGAAATCCAATAAATTGAGATAATAGCAACTAACATTAATACAGATCCTAGGAGTGTATATAAAAAGAATTTAAATGCTGAATAAACTCTTTTGGGTCCACCCCAAATACCAATAATTAAAAACATTGGAATTAATCCAGCTTCAAAAAATAGATAGAAGACGACTAAATCAAGAGCACAAAAAACTCCTATCATAAAACTTTCCATGATTAATATGGCTATTAAAAAATCTCTTAATCTTGTCTTGACTGAATTATTAACTGAAATGATACATAGCGGAGTTATAAATGTTGTTAATATGATAAATAAAATCGAAATTCCATCAACTCCTACTTTATAATTAATAAAACCTTCAATCCATGTTCTGTCTTCAATAAATTGAAAATTAGATGTTGATTGATCAAAAGAGACCCATAGATAAATAGAAATTAAGAAATTTACAACTGATGTAAATAAAGAAACATATTTAGCTGTTAAGTTATTTCCTTCTTTATCCTTTGTAAAAAATAAAAAAAGAGCACCAATTGTTGGTAATAGAATTAAAGATGAAAGAATTGGAAAGTTCATTATCTAACTATTAAAAAGGTTAATAAAGCTGAAAAGCCTAACAACATAATAAAGGCATACTGGTAAATAAAGCCACTTTGAAACTTATTAGCTTTGATTGAACATTTTTTAATAAACGATGAAATTCCATCAGGTCCAAAACCATCAATCAATTTTCCATCACAAAACTTCCAAAAAAATAAACCTAATTTTTTTGAAGGATTAATGAAAATGACTTCATATAATTCATCAAAATACCATTTATTAACTAAAAACTTATATAAAGGCCTATTCATGTTGACTATTGAGTTAGGTAATTCCTTATTCTTAACAAATAAATAATAAGCAATTGGAATAGACAATAATACCAAGCAAGGAGTCAGTAATAAAAACCATGTTGGAGGATGTTCGGTACTTAATGGTTCTAAAAATTTGATAGACTCTGCCCAAAATAAATTTTCTCCACCATGACCAATAAACAGATCTTTAAAAAGAAAACCTGCAAATATAGCTCCAATAGATAACAATACTAATGGTATCAACATCACTAAAGGAGACTCGTGTGTTTCTTCAATTTTTACATTTTTATTGTTATATGAACCATGAAATGTTTTAAAAATTAATCTCCAAGAATATATTGACGTTAAAAATGCAGTAAAAATTCCAATTCCTGCTGCATAAAATCCTGTAGTGTTTCCTTTTAAATATGCAAATTCAATAATTGCATCTTTAGAATAAAAACCTGAAAGAAAAGGAAAACCAGTTAATGCTAAAGTTCCAATAATCATTAAAGCATAAGTATAAGGAAGTTTCTTCCATACACCCCCCATATTGTTTATGTCTTGCTCATCTTTAAATGCGTGAATTACAGAACCAGAACCTAAAAACAATAAAGCTTTAAAAAATGCATGTGTAAATAAGTGAAACATTGCAACATTGTAAGCACCTACACCAGCTGCAAAAAACATATATCCTAACTGGCTACAGGTTGAGTATGCAATAATTTTTTTTATATCAGTTTGAACTAAAGCAACTGTTGCAGCAAAAAAAGCTGTTGTCATTCCAACAATTGTTACTACGTTTAATATTAACGGAGAATATTCGTAAATAGGTGAACATCTAACAACCAAAAAAACTCCTGCAGTCACCATAGTAGCGGCATGAATTAATGCAGATACTGGTGTTGGTCCTTCCATTGCATCTGGCAACCAAGTATGAAGCAAAATTTGAGCTGATTTGCCCATCGCACCTATAAATAATAATAAACAAATTAAATCTATAGCTTTAACTTCAAAACCTAAAAATGATAAATTTTTATCAATGACTGTTGGAATTTGTTGGAACACTTCTGAATAATTTACAGTTCCAAATAAATAGAAAATTAAAAAAATTCCTAAGGCAAAACCAAAGTCCCCCACTCTATTTACTACAAACGCTTTAATTGCTGCAGCATTAGCGCTTTCTTTTTTAAACCAAAAACCAATCAAGAAATACGAACAAAGTCCAACACCTTCCCAACCAAAAAATAGTTGAATAAAATTATCTGAAGTAACCAACATCAACATTGCAAAAGTAAATAGTGATAGATATGCCATGAATCTTGGCTTATGAGGATCATGAGACATGTAACCAATCGAATAAATGTGCACCAAAGAAGATACAGACGTAACCACAACCAACATTACAGCTGATAAAGGATCAATTAGCATTGACCAATTAACATCTAATGATCCTGAATTTATCCAAGTAGCAATAACAATATTTTCTTCATATTGATTTGCAATTACTTGATATAATACAAAGATTGATAAAAGTGCAGAAATCGAAACAAGGGCGCTAGTAACAATTTCTGAGTTTCTATCTCCAATATATTTTCCAAAAAAGCCTGAAATTATTGATGCTATAAGAGGAAGAAATAAAATTGAAATTTCCATAATTAACCTTTCAATTTATCTATTTCTTCAACTCGAATAGTTCCAGAATTACGGTAATAAACAACAATAATTGCAAGACCGATTGCAGCTTCAGCGGCTGCCACTGTTAAAATAAATAAAGTAAACACTTGCCCAGTAAGATCTCCTAAGAAAATTGAAAAGGCTACTAAATTTATATTAACCGCAAGTAAAATTAATTCTATGCTCATTAATATAACAATAATATTTTTTCTATTAAGAAAGATTCCAATAATACCTATTGAAAAAATGACTGCACCTAAAGTTAAATAATGTCCTAAACCAATTTCAGTCATCAATTTTAACCCCTTTATTGTTTTCAACTTCTAAAACTTCAACACCTTCTGATCTTTCTCTAGAAATTTGTTTTAAATAACTTTGGGTTTTAACTCCAGAACGTTTTCTAAATGTTAAAACAATAGCTCCAATCATAGCTACCAATAAAATCATTCCACTTAATTGGAATACATGAATGTAATCAGTATAAAGCACTTGTCCTAATGAATGAGTGTTGCTTACACTAAAATTATTAACTGAATTATTTATATCAAATAAATCAGGTTTATATTTCCATCCACCTATAACAATTATCAATTCAAAAAAAATAATTGTACTAATGATTAAACCTACTGGAATATGTCCAGAACTCTCTTGAGATGCAAACCATTGGTTTTTTTGTTGGGCAACATTTAACATCATCACTACAAACAAAAACAATACTGCTACCGCACCAACATAAACAATTAGCATTATCATTCCTAAAAATTCAGCACCAATCATAATAAAAAGGCAAGAAATACTAATGAAATCTAAAATAAGAAAAAAAACAGAATGAACTGTATTTTTAGATACAGTAACCATAATTGCTGAAATGACAGCTATAATTGAAAATGTATAAAAAAAAATTGAATGAGCTATCATAGATTTATCTATATGGGTTATCAGCTTTAATGTTTGCTGCTAAAATATTTTCCCATCTATCTCCGTTATCTAAAAGTTTTTCTTTTGTGTAATAAAGCTCTTCTCTTGTTTCGGTAGAAAATTCAAAATTTGGTCCTTGAACAATTGCATCAACCGGACAAGCTTCTTCACATAAACCGCAATAAATACATTTCATCATATCGATATCGTATCTAGTTGTTTTTCGACTACCGTCTTCTCTTGCAGCAGACTCAATTGTGATTGCTTGTGCAGGGCATACAGCTTCACATAGTTTACAAGCAATACATCTTTCTTCACCATTAGGATATCTTCTTAAAGCGTGTTCACCTCTAAAACGCGGGCTTATTTTGCCTTTTTCAAATGGATAATTGATGGTTTTCTTAGACTTAAATAATTCTTTAATAGCAATTAACAAACCTCCAACAAAGTCTGTCATAAATATTGTTTTAAAAAATCTTGATAATTTCATAATTAATTAGTTGGTAATAGGTTGAAATAAAATAAGTAACTAGCAGTTAGCACTACCCAAGTTAAAGATAAAGGTAAAAAGACTTTCCAGCCAAGCCTCATTAGCTGATCATATCTATATCGAGGAACGATAGCTTTGACCAAAGCAAATAAAATGAATAAAAATAATATTTTTAAAATAAGCCAAATAGCACCCGGAACTAATGTAAATGGATAAATATCTATTGGAGACATCCATCCACCTAAAAACAAAATGGCTCCCATTGCACACATTAAAAGTATATTGGCATACTCTCCTAACCAAAACATAGCGTACATCATCCCTGAATATTCAGTTTGATAACCAGCAACTAATTCTGCCTCAGCTTCTGGTAAATCAAAAGGAGGTCTATTAGTTTCTGCTAAAGCTGAAATAAAGAAAATTACAAACATTGGAAATAATGGAATGACAAACCACATGTTTTGCTGAGCTTCAACTATATCGTTTAAATTTAATGACCCCACACAAAGCAAAACATTGATAATAATAACTCCTATAGAAACTTCATAAGAGACCATTTGAGCAGCAGATCTTATAGCTCCAAGAAATGGATATTTTGAGTTTGATGCCCAACCACCCATAATAATTCCATAAACACCTAAAGAAGAAACTGCAAATAAATATAAGATACCAACATTTATATCAGCTAAAACTTGAGTTGCACTAAATGGTATTACAGCCCAAGCAATTAAGGCTAAAGTCATAGTAACAATCGGTGCTAAAATGAAAATTACTTTGTTTGAACTGGAAGGAATAATAATTTCTTTAAATATATACTTTAATGCGTCAGCAAGAGATTGAAGTAAACCAAATGGTCCAACTACATTAGGACCTTGTCTTTTTTGAACAAAAGCCCACACTCTTCTATCAAGCCAAACTATCATAGCAACAGATACAAGGACTGGGACTAATAAAAATAATATTTTATAAACTTCTTGAAAAACAATATTTAAATATTCCATGTTACCCTTCAGTACCCGTAGATTTTAAATTTATTTTTGAATTATTGCATTCGATCATAGTTTTAGAAGATCTAGCTACAACGTTAGAAAAGTAATAATCTTTAACATTAACTTTCAAAACTTCATCTTTAAATTCATTATCTTCAATTTGGTTCGATTTATCTTCTTCATTAATTTGTTTTTCTTTCTGCAAATTAAGATGATTTAGCATACTACTTTCTAGTTCTTCCTTATCGTTAAACAGTTTTCTATTATTCATAAGTTCGGCAAGTTCATTAATTATCTGCCAGTCTTCTTTTGCATCACCTGGAGGGTATGAGGCTTTGTATGCTTTTTGAATTTTACCCTCTAAATTGGTAAAATATCCGTCTTGTTCTGTGTAAGCAGAACCTGGTAAAATAATATCAGCTATTTCAGCGCCTTTATCTCCATGACTTCCTTGATAAATAATAAATTCATCTTTCTTATCAAAATTTAAATTATCTTGACCCATCAAATATAAAATATCAAATTTATGATTTTTCAAATCTTCTAATAAATTATTACTTTCATTTATTATTCCAAGATCATAATTTCCTACCGTTGATGCATCACAAGATAAAATATTGAAAGAATTCCATTCTTCACTAATTTTTTTATTTTGTGTAAGAAAGTTTTTAATACTATTAAAGAAATATTTAGATGAGCCTAAATTTAATAATGACTCACCCATTACAATCATTGGTTTATCAGCACTAATTATTTTTTTAGAAATTTCATGATTACCATCAAAAATATCTTTTAATGTTTTAGTCTTTCCATCTAAACTTTCATATGGATAAGTTAAATCTCCCAAATCATTTAGTGAAATAATTTTAGTATTATTATTTAAATAAGATTTTCTTATTCTTGCATTTAAAATTGTTGCTTCATACCTAGGATTAGTTCCAATTAAAAAAATTAAATCAGACTCTTCAATGCCATTTATGGTTGAGTTAAATAGGTAATTTTCTCTTTTTCCAATATCCAAAAATCGATTATCTGATCTAGACTCATAATTTTGCGAGTCTAATGTTCGATCAAAAAATTCTTTAAAAATATATCCAGTTTCCATATTGGTAAGATCACCAACAAAACCACACACTTTTTCTTTAGATGTATTTTCAAATTTAGACTTTATAATTTTGTAAACTTCTTCCCAAGAAGCTTTTTCAAATTTACCATTATATTTTATAAAAGGTGTGTCTAATCTTTGATTTAGTAAACCATCACAAGCATATCTTGTCTTGTCAGAAATCCATTCCTCATTAATATCTTCGTTTATAATTGGCAATACTCTTTTTACTTCCCAATCATAAGTATCAACTCTTATATTTGATCCAATAGCATCCATAACATCTATGGTCTCTGTCTTTTTAAGTTCCCAAGGTCTTGCTTCAAATACATATGGTTTCGATGTTAGGGCTCCAACTGGACATAAATCTACTACATTAGCTGATAACTCTGATTGCATTGATTGTTCTAAATAAGTTGTAATTTGCATGTCTTCACCTCTGCCAATAGCTCCAAGCTCTGGCACACCAGCTACTTCGGTTGCAAATCTTACACAACGAGTACAATGAATACATCTTGTCATTTGAGTTTTTATTAAAGGTCCCATGTTTTTTTCAGGAACTGATCTTTTGTTTTCTTTGTATCTCGATTTATCTACGCCATAAAACATTGATTGATCTTGAAGATCACATTCTCCACCTTGATCACAAACAGGACAATCTAATGGATGATTGGCAAGTAAAAATTCCATCACACCTTTTCTTGCTTTTTCAACAAAGGCTGTATTTGTTTTGATATTCATGCCTTCTGCTGCAGGCATTGCACAAGATGCAACTGGTTTAGGAGATTTTTCCATCTCAACTAAGCACATTCTGCAGTTTCCAGCTATTGAAAGTTTTTCATGATAACAAAATCTTGGAATTTCAACTCCAGCTTTTTCACATGCTTGTAGAACAGTCAGGCCTTCTTCAACCTCTACATCAATATTGTTAACTTTTAATTTAAGCATTTTTTTTATCCAATAAGTGTTGATCGACTAAGTAAGGAATTGTATTTTTTTTCTCTACTATAAGTTCCAAATTATTTCTTTCTTCTATTTCTTTTTTAAAGTGTCTTAAAAGACCTTGTACAGGCCATGAAGAACCTTCACCAAAAGCACAAATAGTGTGACCTGCAATTTGATTGGTAACATCACCTAACATATCAACTTCATCTTTGGTTGCCTCACCTTTTGCCATACGTTCCAACATACGCCACATCCATCCAGATCCCTCTCTACAAGGTGTGCATTGACCACAACTTTCATGTTTATAAAATCTAGCAATTCTTGCCATGCATTTAATGATGTCTTGATCTTTATTAATAACAACTATTCCAGCAGTCCCTAATCCACTTTTTTCAGCCATTAATGAATCGAAATCCATAGTTAATGTTTCACATTTTTCTTTAGGTATTAATGGCATCGATGATCCCCCAGGAATTACAGCTTGTAGATTGTCCCAACCTCCAATTACTCCACCAGCATGAACCTCTATTAATTCTTTTAATGGTATATTCATTTCTTCTTCAACATTGCATGGATTGTTTACATTCCCTGAAATACAAAAAATTTTAGTTCCTGTATTTTTTTCTCTACCAAGTGAGGCAAACCATTTACCCCCTCTTCTAAGAATAGTTGGAACAACAGCTATAGTTTCAACATTATTAATAATTGTAGGACATCCATATAAACCAATTAAAGCTGGAAATGGAGGTTTTAATCTTGGTTGACCTTTTTTACCCTCAATACTTTCAAGTAAAGCTGTTTCCTCACCGCAAATATAAGCTCCTGCACCATAATGAATATAAATATCTAAATCCCAGCCTGTACCAGCAGCATTTTTACCAAGTAATTTTTTTTCATAAGCTTCATCTATTGCAGCTTGAAGTTTTTGACCATCAACAAAATACTCACCTCTGATATAAATATAACAAACATGTGCTTGCACAGCATAAGAGGCAATGAGACAACCTTCTATCAATTTGTGTGGTTCAAATCTTAATATATCTCTATCCTTACAAGTTCCTGGCTCAGATTCATCTCCATTAATTACTAAATAATGAGGTCTTGATCCAACTTCCTTAGGGGCAAAAGACCATTTCAATCCTGTTGGAAATCCAGCACCACCTCTGCCTCTTAATTCTGAAGATTTAATTTCATTGATAATCCAATCTCTACCTTTATCTGTTATATCTTTGGTATTAACCCAATCCCCTCTTTTTTGAGATGAAGAGACATCTGAGCCCAAATCATTATATAGGTTTTGAAAAATTCTATCTTTATCTTTAAGCATTTTTTAAATCCATAAGTGTTTTTCTGTTATTTTCAGGTTCGTTATTCACACGACCTCTATAAGATCCTGGTTTTGGTGTTTCACCACTTAAAATTTTGTCTAAAATTTCTAAAGTTTTTTCTTTATCAAGATCTTCGTAATAATCATCATTAATTTGCATCATTGGGGCATTCACACATGCTCCAAGACATTCAACTTCCATCCATGAACAGCTCTTGTCACTTGATAGTTCTAACTCATTTTCTGAAATTTTTTCTTTGCACGCTTCAACTAGTTTATTTGCTCCTCTAATCATGCATGGAGTAGTAGTGCAAACTTGTACAAAAAATTTACCGACAGGAGATAAATTGTACATTGTGTAAAAAGTAGCGACCTCATAAACTTTGATGTAAGGCATCTCTAAAAATTTAGCGATATACTTCATAGCAGCTAATGGTATCCAATTATTATTTTGTCTCTGAGCTATGTAAAGCAAAGCCATGACAGCACTTTGCTGTTTTCCTTCAGGGTATTTGGAAACAATAGCTTTTGCAGCCTCTAAAGATGAAGGGTTAAACTC
>JAYOZQ010000029.1:0-9928 GCA_038154225.1 Candidatus Pelagibacter sp. | reverse complement strand
GCTGCTGCCTAGTTAAAAGTTTTATTAACTAAAAATAAACCCAAAGCTACACAAGGTCCAATTCCAAAAGCAAAAATTAAAGTTCCCGCACCAACAGTTCCACCAAGATACCAGCCAGCTAATACTGCAGAAATTTCTAAAAAAGCTCTTACCAAAGCAATTGGAAGATTTGTAAGTTTTGTCAGTCCAGTCATTAATCCATCTCTAGGACCTGGACCAAGATTTGCAACAAGATAAATTCCACTACCTAAGCCAACTAATAAAACTGAAAAAAAAGCTAAAAAGTATTTCATCCATATTGAAGATGGGGCATCAAAAAAACTTAAAGTGATATCAATCATCCCTGCAATAATAATAATATTAAAAATTGTCCCTAAACCAGGTTTCTGTTTAATAAATATCCATAAAAAAAGTACAGATACGCTTATAAAAAAAGTTGCAGCTCCAATAGACAAACTTGTGGTATTAGATATTCCTTCAGCAAGCACAGACCATGGTGAATTTCCAGTTGTTGATAAAATTAAGAGACCCTCTCCTAATCCAAAAATTACTAAACCAAATATTAAAAAAAAAGATGTTGATAACTTTGGCTTGAAATTTAAAGATTTATCTGAGCTCCAAGATACTATTGGTATATTTTTAATTTTAAGAAACATATTTTAATAAATTACTTCTTTTAATATTAAAGTCTATTAAAGTAATATTTTATGAAAAAAATTTTATTCTTAACTTTTCTTTTAATCTATTCATTTAATAGTAGTGCTCATATGGCTCACTATAACAAATTTAATAAAATAGAAATGGAAATTTTAAGAGATGGTGAAGTTATTGGTTATAATTACTATTTCTTTAAAAAAGACGAAGAAAATACAACAGTCACAAATCAATTAAAATTTACTGTTAAATTATTTGGAGCAACTATTTTCGAAGTTGAAAGTTTTGGAGAGGAAAAATATATTAAAGATAAACTGATTTCCTTTAACTCAAAAACGCGTCAAAATAAAAAAGATAAATACGTTCAGCTTAAGTTAAACGAAAATGAAAATGCATATGATATTAAAGGCTCATCATATACAGGCAGTGCCTCATTAGAAAACATAATTGGAAATTGGTGGAGTCATAAAATTCTTCAAACAAACAGCCAGATAAGCCCTATTTCTGGAAGTATTAAGGAACAAGTTGTTACTTTTATAGGAAAAGAAAAAATCGAATTATATGGAAAAACATACGATGTAGAACACTTCAAATTAACTTCAAAAGATATGTCTATTCCTAAAGATAAAAGATTAAACTTTGATATTTGGTTTGATAAAAAAAATGCTTTAATTCTTAAAGTTGCCTATTCACGTATGGGAAACTGGGAATATAGAGTTAAGAAATTTGAATAAATTTATTTAATTATTTTTTTATAAAGATCATTGGCACTTATCCAACCAGCTTCAAGTCTTGGTCCCACAAACCAGTCTGCACACACACCCAAATTTAATGAGGAGTTCCAATAACTTTTTATATTTAAGGGATTTGAGTTTGATGAATATTTCCAACCATGATTTAAAGAAAAAAGTACTCTAGTTTTTTTAATACCAGTAAGTTTAAAAAAACGATCAATAAGAGTTTTTGAATTTATATCTTTATTTTCTCTATTTTTATTAATCTTTTTATTTGCCCATTTATGAGTACTTTGCAGAGTCCATAAATCTTGGTAACTTTTAAATCTTTTTTTACTGTTTTCTTTTGCTGCCCAACCTAAAATATTGTCATCAAATAAATAACTGCTCACATTTTTATTTGTTTTTTTTATTAAAAACATAACTGTAATATTTGCATCCATCCTTACTTTTTTTTTAATGAAAGGAGCCTTGATATATTTTTTTGATAATTTTGATAATTGAACAAATGGACAAGTTAGAATTAGCCTGTCATAAATTTTTTTACTTCTATCAGAAAAAGTAAGGACCCATTTTTTTTCCTTATAATTGATTTTTTTTAATTCAGATTGAAAATTGCAGTTAATATTTCTTAACAGATATTTGCTAATATCATTATTGCCTTTTCTGCCTATTATTTTTAGATGATTTTTATTTTCTTTCTTGGCTTTGTTTAAAAATAAATGTTTGCCACTCCATTTTTTTAGTATTTTTTTTTTAATTAAAATATTAATAAATTTTTTAAAAGCTGGACTTTTTGGTGAAATATATTGAGTTCCATGGTCAAACCCTTTATCTTTATCTAATCTTTTAAAAGATGATCGTCCTCCTGGTCCTCTTGCTTTATCAAATAAATCAACCGAATGGTTTTTGCTTAAAAGGTTGGCAATAGTTGCTCCTGATATTCCAGAGCCAATTACACAATATCTGCTCATTTACCAGCAACGGTCATACCATCAATCATCATGGTAGGTGAATTTACTGAATACTTAAATTCCAAATCATTTGCTAATGTTATATTTTTAAACATTTCATTAAAATTTCCAGCTATTGTTATTTCGTTAACTGGATACTTAAATTCTCCATTTTCAACTAAAAATCCAGTAGCACCTACTGAATAATCTCCAGTAACAAGATTTGTTCCATGCCCTATAGTTTCAGTAACGTACAAAATCTTAGAATGACTTTTTAATAAATCCTCATAATTTATATTTCCATTTTCAAAATAAAGGTTAGTGGTTCCCCCACTTCTTCCATTTGACTTTAGGTTTAATTTTTTTCCATTGTAAGTATCAATTAAATAATTTTCTAATATTCCATTGCTTACTAATTTTAATGTATCTGTCTTAACTCCTTCAGAGTCAAAACACTGTGAGCCCATACCTTTAATCAAATCAGGTTTATCAATAACATTAATTGAATTTGAAAAAATCGGCTGTTTTAATTTATCTTTAAGGAATGATGTTCCTCTTGCAATAGATGATGCTGATATTGCACCTGCAAATGAACTTAAAAATCCTTTAGAAATTCTTTTATCAAAAATAATACTTAATTTATCACTACCAATTTTTTTAGGATTGAGTTTTTTTATAGTTTGCTCAGCTGCATTTTTTCCAAGTTCTGACGGATTAGAAATATCCTCTAAGTGACATTTACTTGTAAATTCATAGTCTCTTTCCATGCTATTTTCATTTTTTGCAACAGCAACACAAGAAGCTGTAAATGATGAAGATTTGTACCCGTTACAAAAACCATCACTATTGGCTAAAATAAAGTTTGATTTATTTTCCGTAAAACCCGACTCAGTATTTATGATTTTTTTATCAATTGAAGCTGTTTCTTCTAATTCTTTCAAATAATCAATTTTTTTATCATTTTCTATATGTGCTTGATCATACAAGTTAAGATCTTTAATATTTTTTGCTAATAAATCTTTATCTGGAAGAGAATTAAATTCATCTTCGGGTGTAATTTTTGTGGTTTCAAAACATTTTTCAATTAATGTTTTTAAATTTTCATCTAATAAATTTGACGAAGTTATTGATGATTTTTTTTTACCTAAATAAGTCTCTATACTTATTGCCAAACTATCAGATCTATTAGACTCATCTAGAACTTTATTTCTAAAACTGACTGTCTCAGAAATTGAATTTCCAACAGTTACACTTGCATCTGTTGCTCCAAGTTTTTTAGCTAGATCTAGGCAAAAAGAAGCTTTCGATTTTAAATACTCTTCATCTTTAATCATGATTTAGAGTTTTGTTCCTCCTACGGTCATTTTATCAATTAAAATTGAAGGTTGTGCTACTCCAACTGGCACACCTTGACCTGCTTTACCACAAGTTCCAATACCTGGATCCATCATCATATCGTTTCCAACCATTGATACTTCTTTTAAAATTGAAGGACCATCTCCTATTAAAGTTGCTCCCTTAATTGGCGAACCAATTTTTCCATTATTTATTTCGTAAGCTTCCGTACAATTAAAAACAAATTTTCCCGATGTAATATCTACTTGTCCTCCTCCAAAACTTACTGCGAATATTCCTTTGTCAACTGACTTAATCATTTCGTCTTGAGTTTGATTTCCACTCAACATCATTGTGTTTCTCATTCTTGGTAGCACAATATGTTTGTAACTTTCTCTTCTTCCGCTGCCAGTAGATCTAGTATTCATCAGCCTTGCATTCAATCTATCTTGCATGAAATTTTTTAAAATTCCATTTTCAATTAGAACTGTTCTTTCTGTAGGTGTACCTTCATCATCAATAGTCAAACTACCTCTTCTTTTATCAATAGTTCCATCATCAACAATTGTAACTCCTTCGCTTGCAACTTTTTGGCCCATTAAATCGTGAAATGCTGATGTTTTTTTTCTATTAAAATCACCCTCTAAACCGTGGCCGATAGCTTCATGAATTAATATAGCCGGCCAACCTGGTCCTAAAACAACTTTCATTTCACCTGCTGGAGCTGGCTTACTATCTAAATTAACTGTAGCAATTCTAAGGGCTTCTTCACAAACATTTTTCCAATTATCATTTTTTAAATAGTCATCATAGGATTGTCTTCCACCTATTCCATAAACACCTGTTTCTTTTCTTCCATTTTTTTCAAGCATTACAGAGACGTTGAATCGTATTAAAGGACGAACATCTGTTAAAGCTTCACCCCCAGATCGAATTATTTCTATAGATTTTTGCTCTCCACTAAAACTAGCTGTAACTTGTTTTACTGTTGAGTCTTTTTTACGCAAATAATCATTAACATTATTTAAAACTTCTAATTTTGCATCTAATGTTTTTTGTTCAATAGGATTAATATCATCATAAAATTTATTATTACTTTTTGGAATTTCATGATTATAGGTTCCTTTAATTGATTTTAGAGTAGATTGTAAGTTTTTGGCTGAATTTTTTAATGCATCTTTTGATATTTCGTTTGAATGAGAGTAAGCAACTACTTCATTAGAAATTGCCCTAAAACCAAAACCAAGATCAGAGCTATAATTTGAACTTTTAATTTTATTGTCATCTAATAAAATTGACTCAGATTTTGAGTTTTCAAAATATATCTCTCCATCATCGCAATTTTTTAAAGTTTCAGATACAATTTCATCTACATCTTTTCTGCTCAAATCTGATTTATCAAAAAAATTACTCATAGACAGTACATAGTTGTTTGTATGTAATTTTCAATGGATGATTTAACACATGTACAATATTTAGTCTCACATGTAATTTAAACTAATAATGAAAGTTTATTTTAATAATTCATGTAAAATATGTCGGTCAGAAATCAATCTATATAAAAAAGAGAATATTGAAGAAATTGACTGGATTGATATTACGAATAATTCAAATGCGGAAAAAGAAACATCAAAAAAAGATAAAGAACTTTTAAGAAGACTTCATGTTAAAGATGGTAGCAGAGTTATTGAAGGAGCAGAGGCTTTTCTTTTTGTATGGAAAAAAATTCCTAAATATAATTTTTTGTATAAATTTTTTAAACTTCCAATAATTTTTCAAGTTTTTAAATTCACTTATGAGATTGTTGCCTATTTTTTATATTTAAAAAATAAAAAACAATTAAAAAGTTAGCTTGTAAAGTGTAATAAAATTTTGCTTAATAAAGACATTGAGGCAATAAACATAATCATAACAACTGAATACATTAAAGTAATAATCTTATTTTTTTTCCTTCTTAGTCTTATAAAATCTTTATCATCTAAATCTGAAATATCTCTTTCACCAATTACATGATAATCATAACTCCAACGCCAAGTAGAATCTCCAAGTCTTGGATCTAGATTATTAAAATAAGTTATCCAAGAAAGAATATACTTTAAAATTAGATACAAAATTAGCATTGTAATTATTCCAAAAAACATTCTAGATATTACTTAATTTATTTAGATAATTTAATTGTTATTTTTAGACCTTTTTCTAGCAATTAGCTGAGTTAGCGAGTCTACCATCGTGTCTGATGCTTTAAATATTTCATTATTTTTAAACTCATGAGAAATATTCTTTTCAGGGTTTGTCTTATCTTCAATTACTATTCCTTCATCTGGAGAGTTATTTTTAATATAAATTAATAATAGCCACTCCTCATCAGAAGACTCATCCCATTTTACAAAAATTTCTCCTGTCTCAAATCTTTTATCAATACATCTAAAAATAGACATATGTCTTGTGATGTGTCTTTTATTTAACTGAAACACTAAACTACTTGCACTACGATAGAAACTTTCAAGAGCAAATTCAATTTTTTGTCTTGCTATTGTATATTCTTTTTCTTTTTGCAGTAATGTTTCTCTATCTTCATCACCCTGTAATTTTACTCCAAGAGCTTCTACTCTTTCTTTGATTTTCTGGTCTCTAATTATTCGATATTTTTCTTTTAATTTTTCTATCCGCTGTTGAAGACCAGCGTAATCATCTCTTTTTTCTTTAAGAGATATTCTTTCAAGTTTTTCTAATTCTTTTACTTCTCGGATTCTAAATTTTTCAATTTGTTTTTCTAATCTTAATTGTTTTAAGAATTGTTTTTGTTTTTCAGCTTGCTCTATTCTCAATAAAGCTTGTTCTTTTCTAAGGAAAATTTTTATATCTCTTGCTCTTTGTCTATCTAATTTTACCTCATCTTTTAAAGCCTGCTCTTTAAGTTTAAGTTTTAATTCTTCTTGTTTTTGTTTTTCATTTTCAAGATTAATTTTCTCTAATCTTTCCTTTTCCAATTTTTCTAATTTTAAACGTCTAGCTTCATCTTTTTTTGTTTGTTTGTAATCAGAAATTGTATTAGCAATCTTATCAAAGAAAGCTTGGATGTATTTTTCGATGCTTAAATTAATTTTAAACTTTATTTGAGGTCTTAAAGAATTTTGAAAATTTATTATTTTCAAAATAAAATTTTGTTTTTGAGGTGTTTCTTGATTTTTAATTTTTCTTATATTTTTATTTGAAGATTTAACTTTCGATTTTATTTTTTTAACCTTTTTTTTAATTGGTTTAGCTGATTTCTTAACCTTTTTTCTAACTTTGGTTTTAGTTTTTTTAGGCTTTTTTTTTATTTTTTTCATCTGAAGAGATTAGTGTTTCTATCAATAAATTATTGATAAATATAGTCTCTTGTTACTGGAGTAGAGGTATAATTTTTTGTAAGTTGAAATTGATATACAACCTGATCACCCCATTTAAATGCCATTTCACAACCAGCTAAATAAAATTCCCACATTCTAAAAAATTTTTCATCAAACATTTGAATAATTTTATCTTTATTTTTATTACAGTTTTCTTTCCAGTGTCTTAACGTATGAGAATAATGAAGTTTTAGAACTTCAATATCAGAAACAATCAACCCAGCTTTTTCAATAGGAGTAGTAACTTCACTTAAACTTGGCGTATATCCTCCAGGAAAAATATATTTTGTAATCCATGGATGTGGGTCTCTTGGCGGATTTACTGAGCCAATAGTATGAATTAAAGAAACCCCATCTACATTTAATAATTTATCAATCTGATTAAAAAATTTCTTATAAAATTTCCTACCCACATGTTCAAACATCCCAACACTTACAATTCTGTCAAATTTTTCATTAAGTTCTCGATAATCCATTAATTTAAATGTTAGCTGATTTTCTAGATTAAGTTCTTTAGCTTTCTTGTTACAATATTTAAACTGATTTTCAGATAATGTTATCCCTGTAACATTGCAATTGGCTGCCTTAGCAATATCAACAGCTAAAGATCCCCATCCGCAACCAATGTCCAAAACTTTCTGACCAGTTTTTATATTTAATTTTTTAATTATGTGTTGAATTTTATTATTTTGAGCCTCTTCAAGTGTATCATTTTCATTTTTAAAATATGCACATGAATATTGTCTCTTAGGATCTAAGAACAAATCATATAAATCATCTGAAATGTCATAGTGATGAGATACATTCATTTTAGATTTCTTTATAAAATTAAAGTTTGTTAAGTATCTATAAGAACCTCTCAACCTATTAATCAAATAACTGAAAAAATTAAGTTCATTTCTTCCAAAATTCATCAAGGCTAAGTCTAAAAAATCACTCAAACTTCCATTTTCAATTATTATACTTCCATCAGTATAAGCTTCACCAAAATATAAATCTGGATGAAGTAATAATTTATAGTGAAGTTTTTTATCTAAAATTTTAACTTTGATTGGTTTATCACTCTCTGGAGATCCAATAATATAATTTTTTGTGTATGCATCTTCAAGAATGAAGCCATCCTTCTTAAATACGCTATTAAGAAATCTAGCTAATTGCATATCAGGCTGCCATTATTGGTTTTGTAGAAAAATTTAATTTTTCTAAATTATCAATTAACTCCTTTTCTTCATTAGAATTTAAAATCGATAATGGTGGTAAAACATTTTTGTAAATTAAATCATTTTTTGAATAAAAAGTATGAAGTCCAGATATCAAATTATATTTTTCAAATGCACTTCTGACATCACAAAGCTTTTGGTTAACTGTTTGTTCTTTTTTGTCAAAAAAATCATCATAAACTTTTCTTGCTAATGCTGATGTAACATTACAAGTAGCTGTGATTATTCCAGTACACCCTAGCTCCAAACCTTTTAACAACTTAGACTCTGATCCTGGCAAAATTGAAAAATTATCTATTTTTAAATTTTCAAAAAGATTATACGAACTATCTTTGACACCAATAATTTGTTTTGGAAATAATTTTACTAATTCTTGAACACATTCTACACTAAATTTATATCCACATAATTTTTCAAAATTATAAAGTACTATTTCACACTCTGGATGTGCAGCAATAATTTTTGAGTAAAAATTTATAACATCTTGATCAGAATATTTATAAAATGCTGGTGGCATAATTAAAAATTTTTTAAAATTTAAAGATCTAGCTACACTCACTAAATTTATAGTTTCACTTAAAGAATTTAAACCGGTCCCAATTATATATTTTGCTTTATATTTGCTTGTAGATAATTGATTGAATAAATTAATTTTCTCACTAATTGATATTAACTGAGCTTGACCTGTGCTTCCAAAAATTGCTGCCCCATGACAGCCTTGATCAATGATTGTTTCTGCATGTTGAATTGTCTTTGTAACATCCAGAGTTAGATCTTCATTAATAACAGACATTGAAGCTGCATATATTCCATTAATTTTACTCATCATGAAAATTTATATAAAAAAAAAATTTAGTAAAGGACTAATCAATTACGATAAATCTTTTAAAACAATTTCTTTTGCTTCATTTACTATAGATGAAAGTCTTGAAGTTTCTGGCGATATATCAGGGTGAATTTTTTTTTGTATTTTAATATACGCTTTATTAACGTCTTCCTTTGTAATTTTTCCTGATGGGTTAAGATTCAATATTTTATATGCTTCTGAAGTAGTCATTGTATTAACATTGGATACACCATTATTATTGAAAGAAAATCTTCCAGAATTTCTTAAAGTTTGAATTAACCGAAATAGTGAGATGAGTTGAAAAAATGAAAGCCCCTTTAATTTCAATAAAGCTAAGCTTGCAAGTGTGAATGGTAAAGTTAATAAAAATTTACCAGCAACTGCAAACAAAACTGCAATAGCTATCAAGCCAATAAACAATAATATTCTTATACTTTGTGATATTTTTTTTGAGTTAATGGCGGCAAAAAACCTTAATAAAAAATATAAAGCGACTAAAATTAGTACTGTATAAATAATTATATTCATATATTTCCCTAGTAATGAAAATACCATATCTTAAAAAAAAACCAGAATTAAAATCATGTCATAATGTTACATGGGAAGATAATTATAGCTGGATACATCAAAAAAATATTTTAGAAGTCCTTAGGGATAAAAATAAACTTTTACCCGAAGTTAAAGATTACCTTGAAGAGGAAAATAAATATACTGACCATCATTTAGAAAATACAAAACCTATACAAAAAAAATTATTTAATGAGATTAAAGGAAGAATAAAGTTAGATGATGA
>JAYOZQ010000028.1:0-10082 GCA_038154225.1 Candidatus Pelagibacter sp. | reverse complement strand
TGACGACTTCTATTATACTCAATAGTAAGCTTGTCAACCATTTCACCTGCGTTCCGGGTTGCATTATCCATTGCACTCATTCTTGAGCCCTGTTCACTAGCTGAATTCTCTAACATCGCCTTAAATATTTGTGTTGAAATATTTTTTGGCAATAAATTGCTTAAAATTTCATCTTCATCTGGTTCAAACTCGTAACTATCCTCAGATTTATCTTCCTCTGAATTTTCAACATTCAAAGGGATTATTTGTTGTGCTTGAGGAATTTGCGTAATTACATTTTTGAATTGATTATAAAAAATAGTACAAACATCAAACTCTTCAGCTTCAAATTTTTCTATAACCATTTTACCAACTTTTTCTGCATCAAAGTAATTAGCATGTTTAGATTCTTTGAATGAAATATTTGCGATTATCTTATCACTATATGCTCTTTTAAGTTGGTCATTACCTTTGGAACCTACAGTAATGATTTTTAAATCTTTTCCTTCTTCTACAAGTTTTGCAAAATAGCTTTTGGCTTTTTTAATTATGTTTGAATTAAATCCACCACATAAACCTCTGTCTGAAGTCATCACAACACAAAGATGGACTTTATCATTACCTGATCCAGATAATAATTTTGGAGCATTTTCTTTATCTGAAATCCCACTAGAAAGATTAAGAATTATATTATTCATTTTTTCTGAATAAGGTCTTCCCTTCTCAGCACTTTCTTGGGCTCTTCTAAGTTTTGCCGCTGCTACCATCTTCATAGCTTTTGTAATTTTCTGTGTAGACTTTACACTAGCTATTCTTTTTTTAAGGTCGTCTAAACTTGCCATAATAAATTAAGATTTAAAGTTTTCCTTTAACTGAGTAATTACTTCGATTAGTAATTTTTCTTTATCATCCTCAAGTTTACCTGAGCTTTGAATTGACTCGATTATTTCAGGTTTATCAGACTTACATTTTTCAATGATTTTGTTTTCAAACTCAGCAATATCTTTTAATTCAATATCATCCAAATACCCCTTTACTCCACAGAAGACCGAAATAACTTGTTCAGCTACTGTCATTGGCGAATATTGTTTTTGTTTAAGAAGTTCAGTTAATTTTGATCCTCTATTTAAAAGTTGTTGTGTTGATGCATCTAAATCAGAACCAAACTGAGCAAAAGCAGCCATCTCTCTGTACTGTGCTAATTCTAGTTTCATTGATCCAGAAACTTTTTTCATCGCTTTTGTTTGCGCTGAAGAACCAACTCTAGAAACAGACAATCCTACGTTAATAGCAGGTCTAATCCCTTGGTTAAAAAGTTCAGTTTCTAAGAAAATTTGACCATCTGTAATTGAAATTACGTTAGTTGGAATAAACGCTGACACGTCACCACCTTGTGTTTCAATAATTGGAAGTGCTGTTAAAGAACCTCCACCATGTTCATCGCTTAATTTCGCAGCTCTTTCTAACAATCTACTGTGTAGATAGAATACATCACCAGGGTAAGCTTCACGTCCTGGAGGTCTTCTTAAAAGTAGAGACATCTGTCTATAAGCAACAGCCTGCTTAGATAAATCATCATAAATAATTAATCCATGCATTCCATTATCTCTAAAATATTCACCCATTGCACACCCAGTGTAAGGCGCTAAAAACTGAAGGGGCGCAGAGTCAGATGCTGTTGCTGCAACGATTGTTGTGTACTCCATTGCTCCAGCTTCTTCTAATGTTTTTTGTATTTGTCTTACAGTTGATCTTTTTTGACCAATCGCAACATAAATACAATAAAGCTTTTGTTTCTCATCACCAGACTCATTAATTTTCTTTTGGTTAATAATGGCATCAATTGCAACTGCAGTTTTACCTGTTTGTCTGTCACCAATAATTAACTCACGCTGTCCTCTTCCAACTGGAACTAGACTGTCAATAGATTTCAAACCTGTTTGCATAGGCTCACTAACTGACTGTCTTGGAATAATTCCTGGAGCTTTAACTTCAACTCTGCTTTTTTGAACACTTTTATCTAAAGGTCCTTTACCATCAATTGGATTTCCTAATCCATCAACAACTCTACCTAACAATTCTTTTCCAACTGGAGTATCAACAATATTTCCAGTTCTTTTAACTGTATCACCTTCTTTAATATTTCTGTCATCTCCAAAAATTACAACACCAACATTTTCGCTTTCTAAGTTTAAAGCCATACCTTTGGAACCATCAGCAAACTCTACCATTTCTCCAGCCTGAACATTATCAAGACCATAAATTCTAGCGATACCATCTCCTACTGATAATACTTGCCCAACTTCGGTTACTTCTGCTTTATCACCAAAATTTTTAATTTGTTCTTTTAGTATCTTTGTTACTTCTGAAGGATTTATTTCCATTTATGCCTCTATCATTCTATTTTCGATTTGTTGTAATTTATTTTTAATTGAGGTGTCCACCATAGTACTTCCAACTTGCACTACTAAGCCTCCTATTAAACTTTGATCATGTTTGTAGTTTAATTTTATTTTAGAGCTAAAGTTTTTCGTTAGCTCATCTGTGATTTTAGAAATTTCGTCACCAGATAATTCTTTTGCAGATTTTAATTCTGCTTTTAATTCTCCTCTTTTTTTTGAACAAGTTTCAATAAAACTCTTTAAAATTTGTTCTACGTAAAAAAAACGTCTTTTAGTGATTAAAAAACTTAAAAAATTTTTTAATAAATTTTCAAATTTATTATTATTAGAAATATTGTCTAAAACTTTTAAAAGATCTTCTTGGCTATTTGTAGGGTCCTTAATTAAATTTGAAAAATCTTTACTTGATGAAATCAAACTTAAGATAGATAAAGATTGATCTTCTACTTGTGAAAGAATATTATTTTCACTTGCAAGCTCATACAAAGCTAAAGAATATCTATCAGCTGAAGTTATTGAAAATCCCTTATTTTTACTCAACTTGGTACCTCTGTTATGTTGAAGATTATTTTAAAATCACGCTCTAATTAGCATATGACTATAATGTCTTCAAGTAGCACATTCGTTAAAAAGTCCTTTTTTTAAAGGTTAATTGAAGTTTATTGGATCAACATCAACTGAAAGTTTTATTCCTGATGAAAATTTGTAATTTGGGATAATTTGAGCGATTGAGCTCTGTAATTTAAGAGATTTTGAACCCCTAATTAACATTCTTATTCTAAATTTCCTTTTTAATCTAAAAATTGGTGCACTAACAGGTCCTAACACAGTTCCATTAATTTTTTTTTCAATAAAGTTTTTAAAATAAAAGGCCTCTTTTTCTAATTTGACCTCATTATCTCCTGTTAAGATTAGAGAGATAAATCTTTGAAATGGCGGTAGCTTGTTTTGTCTTCTAATATCTAATTCTCTATCAAGAAAAATATCAGGATTACTATTAGTTAAATCTGAAATCATTTTAGTATTTGTATTGTAAGTTTGAAAATACACAGTTGCAGGTTTTCCTGTTCTTCCAGCTCGACCAGATAGTTGATGATACAACTGTAAATTTTTTTCAGCTCCTCTTAAATCATGTCCCTGTGAAGAAAGATCAATATCAACAACAACAATGCAATTAAGGCTTGGAAAATGAAAACCTTTCGAAATTAACTGGGTTCCAACTAAAATTTGAACTTCATTATTAATTATTTTTTCTAATTTTTCACTAGAACTTTTTTTGTTCATTGTATCACTTGAAAAAATTTCAATTTTTTTTGATGGAAAGTTTTTTTTAACCTCTTCAGATATTCTTTCAACACCAGGACCACTAAAAATAAATTCACAATCCCCATCTTTTATACAAGTTCTTTTTAAAGAGGATTTAAAACCACAATAATGGCACAATAAATTATTCTTTTTTTTATGGTAAACTAGATTAATTGAACAATTGGGACATGAGTAACTATTGAAGCATTTATTGCAAAGTACATGTGGAGAAAACCCTCGTCTATTTAAAAAAAATAATACCTGATCATTTTTATCAAGATGAAAATTTACTTTCTCAATTATTTTTTTTGATAACCAAGATTGTTTTTCTAATTTTGTTTCATTAAGATTAATTATTTCATAATTTGGTAATGATGCGTTTTGATAACGTTTTTCTAATTTAGAAATACTATACTTACCTTTTTTAACGTTTTCATAAGTTTCAATTGAAGGAACAGCAGTTATTAAATTAATAGGAATATTTTCAAATGATGCTCTTGAAATAGCCATATCTCTTGCATTATAAGTAACACCTTCATCTTGTTTGTAAGATTGATCGTGTTCTTCATCAACAATAATTAAACCTAATTTTTTGAATGGTAAGAATAATGATGATCTAGCACCTATGACAACTTTAATTTCTCCATTTGCAATTCCACTCCAAATAATTTCTTTCTTTTTTTTTGTAATACCAGAATGCCAAACTGCAGGAGTAAAACCAAAAAACTCTATAAATTTTTTTTCAAACTGACCTGTTAAGCCAATCTCAGGTAATAAGATTAACCCCTGAAAACCTTTGTTTATAATGTCTTTAAGAGCTTCAAAGTATACCATGGTCTTACCTGAACCTGTTGTTCCTTGTAGAACATGGACTCTAAATTTTTGATTAGAAACATTCATCTTTTTAAGAGATTTTTTTTGTTCATCAGAAAGCTCAATTGAATTTTTTTTAATATTTGTATCAAAAATTTTGTAAGCATCTTTTTGAATTTTTTCTACAGCGTTACTACTTAACAAAACTAGTTTTAAAGCCATTCCTTTTGGAATTATATTGTATTCAGAAAACCAATTAAGAAATTTTATAGTTGTTTTTTTTAAAGGTGTTACATCTAACTTTTTCAAAACACTCTTTATCTTAAAGTTTCTATTATTTTTTTTCTCAAATTCATCCCAAACTATTCCTGTAATTTTAGATTTGCCAAAAGGGACAACTACATAATCACCGACTTTTAAATCAATATCACTCTCATAAGTAAAAGGATGATTAAATATATTGGGTAAAAGAATCGGTACTTTCATATTTTAATAATATGAAAAATTACTAAGAGTGTATTGCTCTTTTATCTACTGATAATGCTGCTTCTTTAACAGCTTCTGAAAATGTTGGATGGGCGTGGCAAGTTCTTGCAATATCCTCAGAGCTTGCGCCAAATTCCATTGCAACACCTATTTCTGCAATAAGTTCTCCTGCGTGAGGACCTATTATATGTGCACCTAAAACTTTATCTGTGGTTTCGTCTGCTAAAATTTTAACAAACCCTTCTGCATCATCTATAGCTTTTGCTCGAGAGTTTGCCATGAATGAAAACTTACCAATTTTATATTTTGTATTTAATTCTTTTAATTGTTCTTCAGTCTTACCTATAGACGCAACTTCAGGTGTTGTATAAACAACTCCAGGAATTGTATCATAATTAACGTGGCCTGATTGACCTACAATATTTTCTGCAACTGCAATTCCTTCATCTTCTGCTTTATGAGCAAGCATTGGCCCACTTATAACATCACCTATCGCATAAATATTATCAATATTAGTTTTAAATGTATTGTCTGTTTTAACTCTTTTTCTTTCATCCAGTTCAACTCCAACAGATTCTAGATTTAAGCCATTGGTATTTGCTTTTCGTCCAACTGAAATAAGTACAACATCACATTCAAATTTATTTTTATTTCCATCTTTATCAACTGTTGAAACTACTGCTCCTGATTTGTTATTTTGAATAGCTTCAACTTTATTTTGCATGTTAAATTTGATGCCCTGTTTTTTTAATATCTTCATAAATTCTGTTGAAATTTCTTTATCCATACCAGGAGTAATATGATCTAGGAATTCTACCACTTGAACTTCAGCTCCTAATCTTGACCAAACTGATCCCATCTCTAATCCAATGTAACCACCCCCCACTACAACCATTTTATTTGGTACTTTATCTAATTTTAATGCTCCAGTTGAAGAAACAATTACTTTCTCATCAATTTCTACTCCAGGTAATGACACTGGTACAGAACCAGTTGCTATCACTGTTTTTTCAGCTTCAATAATAGTCTCTTTATTTTGATCGTCTTTAATTATGATTTCATTTTGAGATTTAAAACTTCCAGTTCCTTTGTAATAGGTCACCTTATTTTTTTTCAATAAAAACTCGACCCCCTTAGTAAGAATAGTCACTGCTTTATCTTTACTTTTCATCATTTTTTCAAGATTTAGCTTAACTTCACCAACTTCAATTCCTTTACTAGATAAGTTTTGAACTTTGTGAAACTCCTCAGACAAATTTAACAAGCTTTTTGAAGGTATACATCCAACATTTAAACACGTTCCTCCAAGAGATCCTCTCGACTCAATACATGCTGTTTTTAATCCAAGCTGAGCAAGTCTAATAGCACAAACATATCCACCAGGACCGCCTCCAATTACTACTGCTTGAAATTTTTCTGACATTTAAATATCCAAAAATAACCGTCTAGGGTCTTCTAAATTTTCTTTAACCATTTTTAAAAATGAAACTGACTCTTTGCCGTCAATTATTCTATGATCATATGACAAAGCTAAATACATAATAGGTCTAATTTTTATTTCTCCATCAACCACAACAGGTCTTTCAACAATATTATGCATTCCAAGTACCCCTGATTGAGGAAGGTTCAATATTGGTGTTGATAACATTGATCCATACACACCACCATTGCTAATTGTAAATGTTCCACCTTGAAGATCTTCAATAGTTAATTTTCCATCTCTTGCTTTTTCTGAAATTTCTTTAATATTTTTTTCAATATCAGCAAATGATAATTCATCAGCATTTCTTAATACAGGTACAACTAAACCTTTTTCAGTTCCTACAGCAAAACTAAGATTATAATAATTTTTGTAAATTATTTCATCGCCATCAATTTCAGCATTAACTGCTGGGAAATTTTTTAATGCAACAACACACGCTTTAACAAAAAAAGACATAAAACCTAATTTTATTCCATAACGACTTTGAAAATCTTGCTGATTTTCTTTTCTCATTTCCATAATATTAGTCATATCAACTTCATTAAATGTAGTTAACAAAGCTGCATTTTCTTGAGCTTGTTTTAATCTCTTAGCTATCGTCTGTCTTAGTCTGGTCATTTTAATTCTTTCTTCTTGACCATACTTAACTTTTCTCTCTGAAGGCTGTGGATTTGCTCCCATTAAACTTATGAGATCACCCTTTAAAACTCTTCCATCTTTCCCTGAACCTTGAACTGAATTAATATCTATTTTATTTTCTACAACGATTTTTCTTACTGCAGGTGAAAGTGTTTGGCTTTCTGTATTAGTTTTAGGTTCTGATTTTTCTATTTTAGTCTTTGGAGCTTCTTCTTCTATAACTTCATCAGTTAAAACTAATGGTTCTTGCAGATCATTTTTTTCTGCTGTTTCCTCAAAAATTTTTGGTTCTTTTTTAGATGTATCTAATTTAATTACATTATCCTCTTTTTGAATAGGTTCTTCTTTTTTAATCTCTTCTTTTTTGACTGAACTTGCTGATCCACTTTCTGATACTAAACCAAGCAATGCTCCTACTTCTACAACCGAACCATCTTTTGAATTTATTTCAGTTAAAATACCCTTTACTGGCGATGGTACTTCAAGATTAACTTTGTCTGTTTCAAGCTCTACGATTGGCTCATCTGCTTCTACAGCATCTCCAGTATTTTTAAGCCATTTTGCTACTGTTGCCTCAGTAATACTTTCTCCAAGAACTGGAACTACAATTTTTTCACTCATTTATAATTATTCAAATACCTTATTAATTATTTCTTGTTGTTGAGAATTATGCCTTTTCGCATATCCTGTTGCAGGAGATGCATCTGGGCTTCTTCCTATATAAGAAATTTCGTTATTATTAGCCTTAATAGTATCCAATGTCCATTGGATATAATCTCTTACAGAGAACCAAGCACCCATATTTTTAGGCTCTTCCTGGCACCAAAAAAATTTAGCATTCTCAGCATACGGTTTTAATTCTTTAACAAGAGTTTTTGCAGGAAATGGGTAAAGCTGTTCTATTCTAAACAATACTACATCATCTTTTTTTAATTTTTCTCTAGCTTCTAATAAATCAAAATAAACTTTACCAGAACATAAAATTACTTTTTTAATTTTAGAACTTTCCTTTAACTTTATAAATCCTTTAGATTGTGGATCTATTGCATGATCCCAAAGTATTCTATGAAAAGAATTAGATTTACTAAAATCTTCTAAATTTGAAACACAATATTTATTTCTAAGTAAAGATTTTGGAGTCATCATAATTAAAGGTTTTCTAAAATCTCTGTGCATTTGTCTTCTTAAAGCATGAAAATAATTAGCAGGAGTTGTGCAATTCATAACTTGCAAGTTATCATTTGAGCATAACTGTAAAAATCTTTCTAGTCGAGCTGATGAATGTTCTGGTCCTTGACCTTCATATCCATGAGGTAACAACATTACTAGTCCAGAAGCTCTTGTCCATTTTCTTTCTCCTGATGCAATAAATTGATCAATTACAACCTGAGCACCATTTGCAAAATCTCCAAACTGAGCCTCCCAGAGCGTAAGTGTATTAGGCTCAACCAAACTATAACCATACTCAAATCCTAGAACAGCTAATTCAGATAAAAAACTATCAACTACTTCAAATTGTTTTTGATTTTTTGAAATATTATTTAATGGAACATATCGACTATTATCTTTTTGATTTCTTAAAACAGAGTGTCTTTGACTAAAAGTGCCTCTTCCAGAGTCTTGACCAACTAATCTTACTGGATAACCTTCTTCTAACAAAGATCCAAAGGCTAAGGCTTCAGCTGTTGACCAGTCAATATTAGATCCACTTCTGACAGCTTCTTTTCTATTATTTAATATTTTGACTATTGTTTTGTGTAAATTTAAATCATCTGATGATGAATTTATTTTTTCAGAAATTTCTAATAACTTTTTAGTATCTGCTCCTGTTACACCTCTTTTATCTTTTCCTTTTTCAGGTTTGTATGCAGACCATGTTCCTTCAAACCAAGCAATTTTAGGTTTATAGTCTTTGGCATTTTTAAATTGATCATCAAGTAAATCTTTAAATTTTTTAATTACATTTTCTAAATCTTCATCTGAAATTACTTTTTGATCTATCAATTTTTTTCCATAGACCTTAACAGGTGTAGGATGAGATCTTATTTTTTTGTACATTAATGGTTGAGTAAACGATGGTTCGTCTCCCTCATTATGACCAAACCTTCTATAACAAATTAGATCTACAACTACATCTCTATTGAACTTAAGTCTAAACTCTGAGGCTATTCTAGCCGCATAAACAACTGCTTCTGGATCATCTCCATTTGCATGAATTATTGGAGCATCAACCATCTTTGCAACATCTGATGGGTATGGTGAAGAACGAGCAAATCTTGGACTTGTAGTAAATCCTATTTGATTATTAACAATAATATGAATTGTTCCACCTGTATTATGACCTGGCAATCCTGACATAGCAAAACATTCAGCTACTACTCCTTGTCCTGCAAATGCTGCATCTCCATGAATTAAAATTGGAATTACTTTATTTCTCTCTTTGTCTTTATGGAAAAACTGTTTAGCTCTAGTTTGGCCTAATACTACAGGATTAACTGCCTCTAAGTGAGACGGGTTATCTGTTAAACTTACGTGTACAGAATTACCATCAAATTCTCTATTCGACGAAGCACCTAGATGATATTTAACATCTCCAGCTCCTTCATCCGATGTATTGCCAAATTCACCAGCAAATTCATTGAATATTCTTTTGTAGGATTTTTGTAAAACATTTGCCAGGACATTTAATCTACCTCTGTGCGACATCCCAATTTTAACTTCTTTAACTTGTGATTGACCACTAATTTTTATTATTTGTTCTAATGCCGGAATTAAACTTTCTCCACCATCAAGACCAAATCTTTTGGTTCCAACATATTTTGTTGCTAGAAATTTTTCAAAACCCTCTGCCTGAACTAACTTGTTTAAAATTGCTTCTTTACCATTTTTAGTAAATTCAAGAGCATTAGTGTCTTGCTCTATTCTATCTCTAAACCATTTTCTTTCATCTGGATTAGAAATATGCATAAATTCAT
>JAYOZQ010000027.1:0-10091 GCA_038154225.1 Candidatus Pelagibacter sp. | reverse complement strand
ATGGAAAGATTATTTTCAGCATTCCAACTAATGTTAGCTAAAGTCAGAGGCTCATTATATTACGCGGTATTATTTGTCTCAGTAGTATTTGCTGCTGCTACAGGAATTGTTGGAGCCTCAGTTACCATCTTAGGTATCATGGCAGCTAAATCAATGAATAGATCTGGTTACAATGTAAGACTTGCTGCAGGAACTATTACTGCTGGCGGTACTCTAGGAATTTTAATCCCCCCAAGTATTATGCTTGTTGTGATGGGACCTATTATGGAAATCCCAGTAACAGATTTATTTGCAGCTGCAATTATTCCAGGAATTTTACTTGCAACACTTTACGCTGCATACACCACAATTAGATGTTGGATTGATCCAAGTCTTGGACCTGTATTGCCACCTGAACTTAGAGCAACAAGTATGAAAGCTGTTTGGATTGAATTCTTTTTAGGATTGGTTCCACCTGCTGCATTAGTTTTTGCAGCTTTAGGAAGCATTCTTTTTGGTTTTGCAACACCAACAGAAGCTGCTGGTTGTGGAGCGATGGGATCTTTACTTTTAGCTTTGGCCTATAAAAAATTAACGTTTAAAAAATTACAAGACGCTTTAGTTAAAACTTTAGAAATTTCAGCATTAATCATGGTCTTGGTTGCTGCTTCAAACTTTTTTGGAGCCGTTTTTTCTAGATTAGGAACACCAATGTTACTTACAGACTTTTTATTAGGTCTTGAAATGAATAAGTATTTAATTCTAGCTTTAATTATGGTGATAATCTTTTTATTAGGATGGCCATTAGAATGGGTTCCAATCGTAATGATTATCATTCCAATAATCTTACCTTTAGTTGAGGCGTTAGGGTTTAATTTAACTTGGTTTGCAATTTTGGTGGCGGTCAATCTCCAGACGGCCTGGCTGTCTCCTCCAGTTGCCTTATCAGCATATTTTTTAAAAGGTGTGGTTCCAGAATGGGATTTAAAAGATATTTATTATGGAATGATGCAATTTATGGTCATTCAAGTAATTGGCTTGATATTAATTATTATGTTTCCAAAAATCGCATTATGGTTACCAGCCTATCTTTATGGACAGTAGAAATTATTAGTTTAATATAATTTTTAGTGAATCAGCCAAAAGTTAAATACTCTCTTTCTAATTGGGATCTTGTAACAATTAACCCAAATTATAAAACTTGGAATTGGAAGGATCTTTTTTGCTTTTGGGGTGTAAATGTTCAAAGTATCATAGGATTTTCTCTAATAGCATCACTTTATACGATTTACAGCTTAAGCACATTTGTAGTTTTTTTTGGAACTATACTAGGTTCAATATTAGTTTATTTTTTTGCAAATTTAATTGGAAAACCATCTCAAAAATATGGACTACCTTTTTCTGTTTTATTAAGATCTTCCTTAGGGTTCAAAGGAGCAGAATTCTTTGGATTGATTAGAAGCATAGTTGGTATTTTTATGTTTGGGGTTCAAACATATTTTTTATCAAAAATAATTGGATATCTAATTAGAATTATAATTTTTTCAGTAGATAATACTCTTTTAGATCAAGAAATATTTTTAATTTTCTTACTTGGTCTGAATATTATTGATTGGGTTTCATTTATAATTGTAATTATTTTTCAAACTTTAATGTTTAGTGTGGGCGCTCAATTTAATAAAAAACTAGTTAATTATTCAGCAATTATTGTCTATGCAGGGATATTACTTTTTTTCTTTACCGTTTTGTTAAGTGATGTGAAAATGACAGCTAATGCGTTTATAAGTATTTTAGATTTTAAAAATTTCCTTAATTCAGATAATGTAGCTCCAATTCTAACTGTTGCGGGTACGATATTTGCATATTTTTCTATTATCATAATTAGTTTTGGAGATTTTTCACGACATGTAAAAAGTGAGGATGATTTAAAAAAAGGTAATTTAAGTTTAATTTTAAATTTAATAATATTTTCTTTTTTTGCAGTTTTTATAGTTGTTGGTTCTGATACTTTTTTAAATCAAAAATTTGAAGATTTAGATAGAATATTTACCAATCCAACCGATATAATTGGTAAGTTTGACGATATACAAATAACAATAATTGCACTTTTTTTTATTATTGTTGCTTCAGCCTCAACTAACTTAGTTGCTAATTTTATACCTTCACAGTATTCGCTTATTAATTTTTCTCCAAAAAATTTAACATTAAAAAGTGCTAGTTATACTATTTCAGTAATTGGTTTTTTTATTGGTATTTTCTGGTTAACAGTTTTAAGCCAAATTGGAATTTTATCATTTGTGGATACACTGGGTTCTTTTTTTGGACCTATATTTGGTTTAATGGTTGCTGATTATTATTTAATTAAAGATAAAAACATTAGTAATAAAGATATTTATTTAGCAGACGCTGAAAGTGTTTATTATTTTTCAAATGGATGGCATATAAAAGGAGCATACTCTTTAGTCATTGGCTTTATCTTTTCATCGTCAACAATTTGGAATATTAATTTAATGTTTTTACAATCTTATGCTTGGATAATTGGTGCATTTATTTCATCATTAACATATTATCTTTTAGCAAAAAAATAACATGAAAGCTTTAGTATATACTGGAACACAAGAATTGGTTTATAGAGATGAAGTTAATCCATCCGAAGTAAGTGGTGAAAGTATTTTAAAAGTTCATGCCTCAGGTATTTGTGGATCTGATATGCATGCATACCACGGTCATGACGAAAGAAGAGTACCACCATTAATTTTAGGTCATGAAGTAAGTGGTGAAGTTCAAAATGGAAAATTTAAAGGCAAAGATGTTGTTTTAAACCCATTAATTACTTGTGGAAAATGTGAGTATTGCATGAGTGGAAGAGAACATTTGTGTCCAAATCGAATAATATTAGGAATGAATAGACCCATAGAAAGACAAGGAGTTTTTGCTGAATTTGTTTCAACCCCTGATCAAAATATTTATGAAATTCCAAATGGGTTAGATAAAAATGAGGCACCAGTTGCTGAACCAACAGCAGTTTCTTTACATGCGGTTTTAATTGGCGAACAATCTTTAAAAAAACCATTATCTGAATGCAAGACATTAATTCAAGGTGGGGGAGCAATAGGTTTGCTATGTGGTTTGATATTGTCAAAAATTAAAGGCAATAAAAATATAGTTTTATCTGACCCAAATAAACTAAGACTTACTGAATGTTCTAAATATCTTGATGCAAATTTTGTATCTCCAAATGATAAAGAGATCAAAAGCAATAATTTTGATATTGTCTTTGATACTGTTGGTTTAGAAGTTTCAAGACAACAAGCAATAGACGTTGTTAAACCAGGTGGGTCTATAATTCACATAGGCCTTACCCAACCAGCAGGTACTTTTAACTTTAGAAAAATGACACTTCAAGAAGTGACTGTTATTGGCACTTATTGTTATACTAATAAAGATTTTGAACAAACCTTAAATATACTTGCAAATAAAGATATTGGTCCATTAGACTGGATAGAATTTAGAGAATTAAAAAATGGTGGTAATGCATTCAAACAAATCCATAATGGGACATGCGTTGCACCAAAAATTATTTTGTTACCATAAATGATTTTTTTAAAATAAACTTAAAGTTTAACTTATGAATGTACTGATAAATTTTTTATCTCTATTTCTTTTTTTAACATCAATAAGTGCTGCAAATGAGGTAAAAGTATTTGAATTTACAGAGGCAGAACTCTCTAATTTAGAAGTAAGAAAAGTTAGGGGTGCTGATAATAAAACAGAGTATTCAGTTGGTTCAAATGATAATGGAAATTATTTAAAAGCAGTAGCAGATAATGCTGCATCGGGACTTGGAAAGAAAGTTGTAATTGATTTAAACAAAACACCTATAATAAATATTACTTGGAAAATAGAAAAAAGCTTAGATGGCATTAAAGAAAATACAAAAAAAGGGCACGATTTTGCAGCTAGAGTTTTTGCTATAAAAAAAACTGGAGCAACTCCATTATCAAATAGAGCTATAAATTATGTGTTTTCTAGTAATAATGATGTTGGCTTTAATTCTCCAAGTCCATATACAAAAAAATCAATTGATAATGTTTTAGCTTCAACAAAAGAAAATTTAAACGAGTGGATTACTGTTAAAGCAAATGTGAAAGAAGACTTTAAAAAATTTCATAATCTAGACGTAGATGAATTGGACGGTTTAGCCATTATGTCAGATACTGATAATTCAAAATTAAAAGCTATAGCTTACTATCAAAATATTTATTTTTCTGCTGATTAATTAAATTTTAACCATTTTTTTAAACCTATACTCAAGAAAGATAAAAAAACTGCAACAATAACATCTGCAGTAGGGGTTGCATTAGGAAATCCAAAATTCCAAATTATTACCCCTATGAGCCAGATGATATAAACTTTCATTAATTATTTATATCTTAGTTTGTATTAAAATATTAATTTTTTTGATAGAATTTTAAAATGCATGAAAATTTTTATCATAATGTGAAAGTTTATTATGAAGACACAGATGCTGGTGGCGTTGTCTATTATGCTAATTATTTAAAGTATTTAGAAAGAGCAAGAACGGAGGCTTTATCAACTATTGGTTTAAGCAATCTTCAAATAAAAGATAAGTTTGGCGCACTTATAATCGTCAAATCATGCAATATAGAATATAAAAAATCAGCATATTTAGAAGATGAATTAACCATTAGATCTTTTATTAAATCAGTCACTAAAACATCCTTTTTTATGAATCAAATTATAACTAAAGGGGATGATGTAATTGCCGAATCTCAAATTCATTTAGTTTTTGTCAATGAGAAGGGTAAACCAGTTAAGGTTCCGCAGATAATATTTGATAATTTTAAACCTTATTTTTGTGATAGTATTAAATTGTAGATAACTTTTTCACTTTCTTAAATAAATTTGTCATCATTTTTAAAGATATTAATTTTGTATTAACATTTCTAGGACTTGGATGATAAGCAGGAATCAAAATTATATTGTCTGGTAGAGTATATGATTTTCCATGTTTAAAGTGTATTTTCTTATTTAGATTATATTTTTTTTTATAAAATTTTAGACAATTTTCAAAAGCAACTTTTCCCAAAGTGATTATAACTTTTAATTTTTTTAAATTTGAAATTTCAGAATTAAAATAATTAGAACAATTATTTAACTCTTCTTTAAGTGGTTTGTCACCAGGTGGTACACATTTTAGTATGTTTGTTATATAGGTGGAATTTAATTTAAGGCCGTCCTTTAAATTTTCTGATAATGATTGGTTAGCTATTTTAGCTTTATGCAAACATTTGAATAAAAAGTCTCCAGACTTATCACCTGTAAAAGCTCTGCCTGTTCTAGTTCCTCCATGTGCAGCCGGTGCCAGACCTAATATCAAAAGTTTTGCATTAGTATGTCCAAATCCACTCACTGGTTTTCCCCAGTAAGTTTCTTTGATATTTTGCTTTCATTTTTCAGTAGAAATTTTTTTAACGAATTTTACTAATCTTGGACATTTTTTACATTTAATTATTGTTTTATTTAAACTTTTAAATTTAATGCTCATTAATGAAATTTTTAAAATTTTTATTAATAATATTTATATCTATTAATTCGCCAATTAAAGCAGATTCAAATCAAAATATAATTAATGAACTTAAAAGAGGTGGAAATCTAATCTTTATAAGACACGCTTATGCCCCTGGTGGAGGGGACCCAAAAAATTTTGATATTAAGGATTGTAAAACACAAAGAAATTTAAGCAATTCTGGTCGAAACCAGGCTAAAAAAATAGGGACTTACTTTAAGGAAAACAATATTCCAATAAGTAAAGTTTATTCAAGTGAATGGTGTCGATGTAAAGAAACAGCATCAATAGCTTTTAATAATTTCGAAACAAAGAGTTTTTTAAATTCATTTTTTAGTTCTCAATTTGCTAAAAATAAAGATCTACAAATGAAAAAACTCAAAACATTTATTAGTAATTGGAATGAAAATAAAAATTTAGTTTTTGTTACACATTATGTGGTTATTTCAGAAAGTTTAAATTATGCACCATCCTCAGGAGAGATAGTAATTTCAAACAAAGATTTTAAAGTTATTGATACAATTGAAATAGAATACTAGTATAATTTATTATGTCTTCCAAAAAAGCTATGAAACAAGCTCAAAAACAAGCTTACGCTAAACATCGTAGCAGTATTACGAATAGTAGATTTAATACTAAGAATAAAAATTCTTCAAAAAAAAATAAAAAGAAAAATTAACTTTCTTTCTCAAATCTTTCGATTTTTTTACATTTGGACATATGGGAAATACCTTCTTCATTATTGATAACAGTTTTTATCATAATATTCGGGTTATCTATTTCAAATAATAATTGGGTATAAAATTGAGGGTAGCCAACTTTATCAGTTAAAATTTTGTTATCTTCTTGGTATATAAATCTTGATAAAGTATTTTCTTTTTTAACAGTTAAGTCAGTAACTCTATATTTTTTAAAAGTTTTTGAATTATAAACATAATTCCTTGTCATTAATGATTTTTCTAAATCTAAAATATATTCATTTTTTAGAAAACCATCTTTACTATTATCACATGAGCTTAATATAATAATTTCTGCTTTTGAATTGCTAAAAGAAAAAAAAATAAAAAGAATTGTTAAAAAAAATTTTATAGAATTATTTTTTTTCATTTTTTTCTGCAAAAAATAACCCAATTAACAATAGTGCTGTCCAGCCTATACCTAATAGCGCTTTAGGACTAGTATTGGCACTCCAGATATCTAAGACCAAAGCCCCAAAAACTAACCCAATAATATAAATTATAATTACAATTGTTGATTTACTCATTTTTTAAATTCTTTTTAAAAAGGGACATTCCATTATTAATTTTATATTCATAAGATTCGTTAAAACTATTTAGCTGCCAGCCACTAAGTCTTTTTTTTATCTCTTCTAAGTTATTTGATTTCCAATCATCAGTAGTCTCTTGAAGTTTCCAAGTCTTTTTTTCCTCATTATTTCGTCCGCAGCCATAACAGTATCCTGTGGTTGGATCAGTTTTACAGATGCTAATACAAGGTGAAATTATCATATTTTTAAAATTAATATAAATTACAACAGATAAATAGTTATTTTTTCTTTAATTGTCATTGGACAAATAGTTTCAATAATATATAAAACCTCGTAATTTGTGGGGCGATGGCGGAATTGGTAGACGCGTTGGTCTTAGGAACCAATATTTTCGGATGTGAAGGTTCGAGTCCTTTTCGCCCTACCATTAAAATATTATGAAAGTTACAATAGAAAACATCAAAGGCTTAAGTAAAGATCTTAAAGTTTTAATCGATAAAGAGACTATGAACTCTTATATGGATGAAAAATATGAAGAGATCAAAGGAACAGTAAATCTTAAAGGATTTAGACCAGGGAAAGTTCCTAAAGAAGTTTTAAAAAGACAATTTGGCAAAGCTGTTTTTGGTGAGGTTTTAGACAAAGTTTTAAAAGAAACTTCTACAAAAGCATTAGAAGAAAATAAAATTAAACCCGCAGGGCAACCAAAATTGGATTTAAAAACTTACGGTGAAGATAAAGAATTAGAATATGTATTGTCAGTAACAGAACTTCCAAAAGTAGATGTTAAATCTATTGAAAGTATTAAATTTGATCAATATTCAGTAAAAATAGATAATAGTGAGACAGATAAAAGAATTAAAGAAATAGCAAAAAATCAGCCTAGTTTTAAAGAAGCAAGCCCAGACACAAAAGCAAAAGAGGGTGATCTTGTTACATTGGATTATCAAGCTACTGTAGATGGTAAAGAATTTAAAGGCAGTGAAGGCAAAAACACACAATTAACACTTGGAAAAGATTTATTTTTAAAAGGTTTTGATAAACAATTAATCGGTGTCAAAAAAGATGATGAAAAAATCGTAGATGCGGTTTTACCTGAAAACTTCCCTGAAAAAGAGTTAGTTAATAAAGCTGCTAAATTTAAATGTAAAATTTTAAATGTAAAAAATCCTGAAGAGGTAAAAATTGATGATAATTTTGCAAAAAATTTAGGTGCTAAAGATTTAAATGATCTTAAAACATTAATTTCAAAACAGATAAATGATGAATATAAAAATTCATTAGATCAATTATCTAAAAATCAAATATTAAAAGAAATTGAGAAAATAAAAGTAGATGAAATTCCTGAAAATTTAATTGAAGAAGAAGTTAAAATTCTCTCACAAGGTATGGACGAAGCAGAAGCTAAAAAAAATAAAGCTAAATTTACAGAGACTGCAAAAACAAGAATTAAAACAGGATTAATTTTAAATGAGTTTGGTGAGCAAAATAAAATTCAAGTATCAGAGCAAGAAATTCAAGCTGAGGTTCAAAAACAATTACGAATGATGCCAGGTCAAGAAAAAATGGTAATGGATTTTTATCAAAAAAATCCTTCAGCTGTTGCTAGTTTAAGAGGAACTGTTTATGAAGAAAAGATTTTAAATTTAATTAAAGAAAAGGCGAAACCAAATAAAAAAGAAATCTCAAAAGACGAAGCTGAAAAAATATTAAAAGAAGCCCACAAACATGATCACAATCATGACCACGACCACGATCATGGAGAGGAAAAGAAAGTAGAAGCAAAACCTTCTAAAGAAAAAAAATCACCTACAAAAGCTTCAAAATCAAAGCCAGCAACAAAAAAAGTTAGCAAAAAGTAATCTCAAGTTGTATAAGTTAAAACGAATCAACTTATGACAACAAATATTCCAGAGCACATGAACACTTTAGTTCCAATGGTTGTTGAACAATCTAATAAAGGTGAAAGAGCTTATGATATTTATTCTAGACTTTTAAAAGAAAGAATTATTTTTTTGACAGGTCAAATTAACGACAATGTAGCATCATTAGTTACTGCTCAATTATTATTTTTAGAAGCGGAAGATCCTAAAAAAGAAATTTATTTATATATCAACAGTCCTGGTGGGCTTGTTACTGCAGGCCTTGGGATTTATGACACTATGCAATATGTAAAACCAGATATTTCAACCTTATGTATTGGTCAAGCAGCTTCAATGGGTTCATTTTTGCTTGCAGCTGGAACAAAAGGTAAAAGATTTTCACTTCCAAATTCAAGAGTGATGGTTCATCAACCATCAGCAGGATTTCAAGGTCAAGTAACGGATATTGAAATACATGCAAACGAAGTTTCGTCATTAAAAAATAGATTGAATGAAATATATTCTAAACATACAGGCAAATCTGTAGATGAAGTTAAAGCTGCTCTAGAGAGAGACAACTTTATGACTGCAGAAGTTGCTAAAGACTTTGGTTTAATAGACGAAGTAGTAGAAAAAAGATCTTAAACCCCAATATATTGAATTTGATATAATCCAAACTTGATTAGTAGGAGTCTTCTATAATAAAGTAACTTAATTGATTCGTTTAAAAAAATATTATGACAACAAGTAATAAAAATATTCTTTACTGCTCTTTTTGTGGAAAGAGCCAACACGAAGTTAGAAAATTAATCGCTGGTCCTACGGTATTCATTTGTGATGAGTGTGTTGAATTATGTATGGATATTATCAAAGAGGAAAGCAAAGATACTTTTGTAAAACATCAAGATGGTCTTCCTTCTCCTAAAGAAATTTGTGCAGTATTAGATGATTATGTAATTGGTCAACCTCATGCAAAGAAAGTTTTATCTGTTGCAGTTCATAATCATTACAAAAGATTAAATTATGAAAGCAAAACAAGTAAAAATGTTGAACTTGCAAAATCAAATATATTATTAGTTGGACCAACTGGATGTGGTAAGACGCTATTAGCTCAAACTTTAGCAAGAATTTTAGATGTGCCATTCACAATGGCTGATGCTACTACTTTAACAGAAGCTGGTTATGTTGGTGAAGATGTTGAAAATATAATTTTAAAACTATTACAAGCTTCAGACTATAATGTTGAAAAAGCTCAAAGAGGAATTGTCTATATTGATGAAGTAGATAAAATTAGCAGAAAATCAGAAAACCCTTCAATTACTCGAGATGTATCTGGAGAAGGGGTTCAACAAGCTTTATTAAAAATTATGGAAGGAACTGTTGCAAGTGTTCC
>JAYOZQ010000026.1:0-10095 GCA_038154225.1 Candidatus Pelagibacter sp. | reverse complement strand
CTGGTTTTTTAAAATCAAGAAAATGAACTCCTTCATTATATGTATCAATTGAAACTACTAAAGATTTTTTTTTATCAAAAAAAACATCATCGTTTAAATTTAATGAGGCTTTATTCAATTTAGATAATTTTGAAAAATATTTCTGAATTAAATCAAATTCATGCATTTGAAGTTCTTAACTTTTTTCCAACATTATCTAATAATGCATTTAAATATTTAGTTTGAGAATCTTCTAAGAAAAAATTAGATGAATTTAAGTATTCTTTAATTATTATATTAATAGATATATTTGGCTTATATAAAAATTCATAAGTGGCAGCTTTTAATATAGTTTGAAAAACTTTATCTAAATTATCTAAAACAAAATCATCACCAAGTTTAGTATTTAATTCATCAAGAATTAAATCGTTACGTTCTATAGTACCAAAAACAATGTCTTTAATAAATTTTTTGAATCTATGTTTGGGAAAATCAATATCGTTATCTTCATTATAGAATTTGCCATATAATTTTTGAATTATAATTACTCTTGGATTATTCTTTGGATTAAAATGAGTTTTCATTATTGCGATAAAACTGAGTTTACAGCATCAGCAGCTTCTGCACCTTTTTTTCTTCGAACTTTGGCCTGCTTCATATTCAAACAAGTAATTATCCCATTACCGATTGGCTTTTTATTAATGACTGATAAATCCATAATCGCATTTGTTGAAGCTTGTGAAATAAAATCAAAATGAGGTGTTTGACCTTTTATAACACAACCAAGAGCTAAAAAAGCATCATATCTTTTAATATTTTTTGATATTGTAACTGGTATTTCAAAAACACCTGGAACTTTAATAATTTTAACTGTGTAAGATTTTGGAATCAATTTTAAAGCGCTATCAAGAAGGCCTTTAGCAATATCCTTATAATAATCAGCTACAACTATTAGGTATTTTTTTTTCATTAAATAATCTCTTGTTTGGTAATTCTTATACCATAACCATCCAAACCTATAACTTTTTTAGGAGATTTTGTAATTAAAGTCATATCTTTAATTTTTAAATCTTTTATTATTTGAGCTCCAATACCATAATTTCTAATCAGTTTATCTTTTCCTTTTTTATAAAAATCTTTATTTTTATAATCTTTAAGTGTTTGGGTTACTGATTTAAGATTAGTGTCTTTTATGAATACAAGTACACAATTATTAAATTTTTTAAAATAATTAAGAGTTTTATTGAACGAATTAGGCAACTGTTGATTTATTAAATAATTTTGAACAACATTTGATGAGATAACTCTAACTCTAGGAGTAATTCCTTTTTTGATAGTTCCTTTGATCAAAGCAAAATGTTCAGATCCGTCAAGAAGGTTTTCATAAATTCTAATTTTATATTTTTGCTTTTTGACTTCAATAAAACTTTGTTTCTTTAATTTAATTAATTTTTCTTTTTTTAATCGATAAGCAATCAAATCTTCAATTTTACCAATTTTAAGTTTATGTCTTTTTGCAAAATCAAATAAATCTTGACCTTTAGCCATTGTTCCATCTTCATTCATAATTTCACAAATTACTGCTGAATTATTTTTTTTAGCCAATTTAGATATATCAACCGAAGCTTCTGTATGACCAGCTCTAACCAAAACACCTCCATCTTTTGCAATGATTGGAAAAACATGGCCAGGTGAAACAATATCAGTTTTCTTTACATTTTTTTTTGATGCAATACTGATAGTTTTAGCTCTATCTCTAGCTGAAATTCCTGTGGTAATACCCTTTTTTGCTTCTATAGATACAGTAAATGCAGTTTTGTTTCTTGATTGATTATTAGCTGACATTAAAGTTAAATTTAATTTTTTAGCCTGAACAGAGTCTAGCGCCAAACAAATTAAGCCACGACCATACTTAGCCATAAAATTAATATTTTTAGCATTAGAGTTTGAAGTTGAGATAATAAGATCTCCTTCATTTTCTCTTTTTTCATCGTCAACTAGAATAAACATGCCACCCTTCTTGGCTACATTGATAATACTTTCAATTGATGCAAAATTATTTTTTGGCATTAAAATAATTTCTAACGTATTTAGACAAGATATCTATCTCTATATTAACAAGATCATTTTTTTTGATAGTCGATAAATTTGTCTCTTTAAATGTGTGAGGGATAACCCAAATTTCAAAACCTTTTTTTGTAACTTTTGAAATTGTTAGAGATATACCGTTTACACATATTGATGCTTTTTCAATTAGGTTTTTATGTTCTTTTTTAGGGACTTCAAATTCAAATAAATATGATTTATCTATTTTCTTAATCTTTAATACTTTAGCAACAGTATCAACGTGACCCTGACAAATGTGACCTGAAATTTTTGTTCCATATTTTAAGGGCAGCTCAAGATTAATAATATCTTTAATTTTTAAGTATTTAAATTTAGATCTTACGAGAGTTTCTTTAGAAAGATAAAATTCCATTAATTTTGATTTAAACGAGATTAATGTGAGACAAACACCATCGCAAGCTACTGATAAACCTATATCTTTTTTAGTAAATTTAAAATCACTCTTTACAAATATATTAATACCTTTTGGTCTTTTTGATATTTTTGAAACTTTGCCTTGATTATATATTATTCCGTTAAACATATTAATTTCTATATAAAGTTAGCTTATCATTGCCAAGATTTAGTTTTACATTAAATTTATTTTTATAATTTTGTTTGAGAGTTTTTAGCCCAGTAAATTCTTTATAATCAACAATTTTAGACAATATTTTTTTACTTTGGAATAAATAAAACTTATTAAATAATTTTCTTTTAATAAGAGAGTTTGTTAATTCATTACCACCTTCAACTAAAATATTTCGTACTCCTAAATAATAAAGTTTTCTAAAAATTATTTTTAAGTCAAACTTTTTGTCTTTAGACAAATTTGATTTTATTAGTTTAATTTTATTTTTTTTAAATTCTTCAATTTTTGATTTTTTAGCTCTGTTATAAAAAACAAAAGTATTATTTTTTTTTACAGTTTTAAATAAATAGCTTTTTGTATTTATATTTAATTGATTATCTAAAATCACTCTTGTTGGTGTGTAATTTTTAAGATTTTTTATCCTTGAATTTAATTTTGAATTATCTTTATTCAGAGTTTTACTAGAAACCATAATGGAGTCATTTTTATATCTTAATAAATGTGTAAAATTATCAGATAATTTATTAGTAATTCTTTTAGTCCCTTTACTATAAATTAAATTATTTTTGGATATTGCAATTTTTCCTGTAACATAAGGTAATTTATATTTTCTATTGTAGAAATATGAACTATAAAATTCTGAAACTTGATCTTTTAGTAAGCCAGTTCTTACCTCTATTTTTTTTAAATTCAAAATTTTTTTTGATTTTCCACTAACTCTTTTATCAACATCTTTAATTGAATAAATAACTTCACTTATTTTTGAATTAATGATTGCTGAAGTACAAGGAGATGTTTTACCATAATGGCAACATGGTTCTAAAGTTACATACATTTTTGATCCATGGACTTTTTCATGACTATTAACTATTGCATTGTACTCAGCATGGGGTCTTCCATTAAAAGAAGTTTGTCCAATAGATATAATCTTATCATTTTTAACTATTACACATCCTACTGAAGGGTTTGATCCTGTGTGACCTTCTCGTGATTTTGCTAAATCAAGAGCAAGCTCCATGAATAATTTGTCTTTAGGGGTAAATTTATCTTTTTTTGTAGACATCAAGCTTGTCCACAAATTGTACGAAATCTTTTTCTTCTCTAAAGTTTCTGTAAACTGAAGCAAAACGAACATAAGCAACAGGGTCTAATTCTTTTAGTCCTTCCATTACCATTGTCCCAATTGTGTTAGTTGAAATTTCACTCTGACCAAGTTCTTCAAGTGCTCTTGAAATTTTGCTTATAAATTTTTCTGCTGTTTCTGTATCTATAGGTCTTTTTTTAAGTGCGATATAAACTGATTTAGAAAGTTTATCTCTATCAAATGATGATTTTCTTCCATTCTTTTTTACCACCATTATTTCTCTAAATTGAACTCTTTCAAATGTTGTAAAACGAGCTCCACAAACACAAAGTCTTCTTCTTCTAATAGCTGTACCATCTTCAGTTGGACGAGAATCAACAACTGAAGTTTCACCTTTTTTACAAATTGAACAAATCATTTATTACAGGTTCTTATATATTGGAAATGATGAAGTTAAAGCAATAACCTCATTTTTAACTTCATTTTCAATTTTACTATTATCTGTTGGATTTTCAGATAATCCTTTTATAGTTTTTGTAATTAATTCACCAACTGTTTTAAATTCATTTAAACCAAATCCTCTCGTGGTAGCTGCCTGTGTACCCAATCTTATGCCCGATGTAATCATTGGTTTTTCAGTATCAAAAGGAATTCCATTTTTATTACAAGTTATATTTGCTCTTGATAAACTCTCTGCAGCTAAATTTCCTTTAACATTGTAAGGTCTTAAATCTACTAACATTAAGTGGGTATCTGTTCCATCAGAGTAAATTTTAAAACCATTATTCTTTAAAGTTTCGGCTAACATTTTTGCATTAGCTAAAACAGATTTAATATAATCTTTAAATTCTGGCTGTAATGCTTCTAAAAAACCAGCAGCTTTAGCAGCAATAATATGCATTAAAGGTCCACCTTGGTAGCCTGGAAATACAGCTGTGTTAAATTTTTTAGAAAGATCTTCATGATTAGTTAAAATTATTCCACCTCTTGCACTTCTAAAAACTTTGTGTGTTGTTGAAGTAACTACATGAGCATAATCACAAGGATTCGGATAACCATGTCCTGCTACTAAACCTGAAAAATGAGCCATGTCCACCATTAGGTATGCTCCAACTTTATCTGCAATTTCTCTAAATCTTTTAAAATCAATAATTCTTGAATAGGCACTACCACCAGCAATAATTAGTTTTGGCTGATGTTCTAAAGCTAATTTTTCAACGTTGTCATAATCAATAAGCTCAGACTCCTTATCTACATCGTAACCAATTGCATTAAACCATTTTCCTGACATAGAAATTTTTAATCCATGAGTGATATGACCACCTGAATTTAAGCTCATTCCCATAAAAGTATCCCCAGGATTTAATAAAGCTAAAAAAACTGCACCATTTGCTTGAGCCCCAGAATGAGGTTGAGCATTTGCAAATTTACAATTGAAAATTTTCTTCAATCTTTCTATTGCTAAATTTTCAGCAACATCAACATGCTCACAACCATTATAATATCTTTTACCAGGATAGCCTTCTGCATATTTGTTGGTTAAAACTGAACCTTGTGCTTCTAAAACTGCTTGAGAAACTATATTTTCAGAAGCAATTAATTCTATATGTTGCTGTTGTCTAGTTAATTCATCTTTAATAGCCTTATAAAGCTCAGGATCTTTTGAAGACAAACTATCCTCAAAGAAACTTTTATAGCTGTCATTTAAATAATTTTTTTCACTAGACATAATTATATTTTTTTAATTCTTTTTGAGTGTCTACCACCTTCAAATTTAGTATTCAAAAATGTATTAACACAATTTATTGCCAATTTTTTTGTCAACAGTCTTGATCCCAATGTAATGATATTTGCATCATTATGCAATCTTGATAATTTTGTTGATTTTAAATTAAAACACTGAGCGGCTCTAATATTTTTATGTCTATTTGCCGCTATATTCATTCCCATTCCTGACCCACAAACTAAAATTCCAACATTACTTTTATTTGCCTTAACTTTTCTAGCAACTTTGTGTGCATAATCAGGGTAATCAACTCTATCATCATTAAATGGACCTAAGTCTTGAAAGGATAACTTTTTTTTTAATAAATGAGATTTTATTTCTTCTTTTAATTTAAATCCTGCGTGATCTGATGAAATAAAAATTTTTTTCAAATTAGTTAAATTTATAATCTAACACACAAGCAACTAAGTGAATTCTATTTTCTTCACCACCATTGAAAGCATTATGATATTTAGTGTTATTAGTTATCCATACCGAACCATCAGCTGGCAAATGTTTTGCAACATTGTCAATAACCATATGACAGCCTGGGTTTGTAATAATTGGGATATGTAATCTTGGTTCTGGGTCTCTATGCCAACTTAATGTTGATCTTGGTTCTTTTAATAGAATTCTAACTCTTCCAAGCTTATATTTGGAAGACAATATATCAAACACTTCTTTAAAATATGTATTTTTATAATCATCAATAAATTCTGAGTAAGCAGCTTCATTAATTTTTTCATCTCTTACCTGTTCTTTTCCAGAAGAGTCAGGATAAGTCCAAAAAACTCCTCTCGCTTTATGACCTTTTATTGACTCTGGGTCACCAGGAATTTGAGTAAGAGATATGGCTCCAAAGTTAGTAATACCTTCTGGACCATCAAAGTTTTTAATTTTTACAATTTCTTTATAAGCCTTTTGTAATTCTGATATATCAAATTTAATGTCTTGTTTTTGAAAATCCTGGAAATCTAGCGTCATTATGTATATTTTTTTACCCTTAATATTTGTTTAATACCCTTTTTAAGCTATATTTGTATATTACATTTGTCGCATTTTTAAAGAAAATTTAAACATGATCACAGGAAAATATCCCGCTTTAAGACTTAGAAGAAATAGAAGGTATTCTTGGTCGAGAAAATTAATTCAAGAAAATACCCTCAGTCCAAGTGATTTTATATTACCTATATTTTTGATCGATGGCTCTAATAAAAAAGAATCAATTAAATCTATGCCAGGTGTTTTCAGATATACAATTAACAGGATATCTCAAATTGTTGATAAGGCTATTAGAAATCAAATACCAATGGTTGCTCTTTTTCCAAAAACAAAAAATAGTTTAAAAAATGAAATTGGTTCAGAGTCACTTAACGAAAATAACCTAGTTTGTAGAGCAATAATTGAAATTAAGAAGAGATATAAAAATCAAATAGGTATCATGTGTGATGTAGCTTTAGACCCCTATACTTCTCATGGGCATGATGGACTGATCAAATCAAATCAGATTATTAATGACGAAACAATAAAAGTTTTAGTAAATCAATCTTTATTACAAGCTGAAATGGGTTGTGATGTGCTTGCACCATCAGACATGATGGATGGAAGAATAGGAAAAATAAGAAAAGCTCTAGATAAATCAAACTTTCAAAATGTTCAAATTTTATCTTATGCTGCAAAATATGCTTCAAGTTTTTATGGACCATTTAGAGATGCAGTAGGATCTAAAGGATCTTTAAAAGGAGATAAAAAAACATATCAAATGGATTTTAGGAATAGCGACGAAGCTTTAAGAGAGGTGGCACTAGACATTAAAGAAGGTGCAGATATGGTAATGGTAAAACCTGGAATGCCTTATTTAGATATTATTAAATCCGTAAAAGAAAAATTTAAAATACCAGTATTTGCTTATCAGGTTTCTGGAGAATATAGTTTAATTTCAAATGCCATACAAAAAAAATTAGTTAATGAAGATGTGGTTTTAGAAAGCTTGATGAGCTTCAAAAGAGCTGGAGCAAATGCTATTGTTAGTTACTATGCAGATAGAATTAATAAAATCTTAAAATAATTATTTTAAAGAATTAATAAATAATAATCTACTATTTGGATAGTTCAAATTATTTGGCTTTAATATTGTTTTATCGAGATAATCACCAACTAATTTAAGCCCATTCAATAAAGTTTTTAAGTCACTCACCTCTATATCTTTATCAATTAAAAAATTGGGTACATATTTTTTTTCAGTTGATGAACTAGCATAATAGACAGTTTTATTTTCAATAGTGTCTTTTTCGACAAGACTTTCAAGTTCAAGGTCATAACCAAGAACCTTTAATAAATCTAATTCCCAGAAAATATAATTTTTTAACCAATCTTTATTATTTAAAATCAAAAAAAGTTTTTCAATTAATTGATAAACTTTAATATTTGATTGAGAGTCTGCAGTAAGAATTTTGATCAGATTGGTTGCTGAAGTTATGCAAGATAATTTTTGTTTATGATCAAAATATAAAGGGCTATAAGCATTTAAAATTTCTACCTTAAAATAACCAATTCTATTTTCGCTTTTAGAACTATAATTTATGTGCAGTCTATTGCCTATTTGCAGATAATTTTTGATTTTTTTAGAAGTCCCTCCAAAAATTATACCTGAAATCTTTCCTCGATTTTTTGTAAATATTTCTGCAATTAATGAATTTTCACTATATCTATTTTTGCTAATTAAAAAACCTTCATCAATCCAGTTCATAATTTAATCATTTTAAATTTTTTAGGCATTCTATAGCAGCATTTTGTTCAGCATCTTTTTTGGATTTACCCAAACCAAAAAAATATTTTGTATTAGGAAGTTTAACGCCTACTTTAAATGATGGTTTGTGACGAGGCCCAGTGTTTGAGATGAGTTTATAAACTGGAAGCTTTTTAAAATTTTTTAATGTCAATTCTTGTAGGGTTGTTTTTGCATCAATTTGAGTAACAACACTTCCTTTGATATGATTTTTCCAAAGATCTAAGATTACTTTTTCAGCTACTATTAAATTTTTATCAAGATAAATTGCTCCTATTAGTGCCTCACAACAATCAGAGACTATTTTATCTTCAATTCTTATTTTTTTATTATTTGGATTAAAAGTTAAAATATATTTTTCTAAGTTAATTTTTTTGGCAATTTCTAAACACGTTTTTTTATTTACAAGCGATGCAAATTTTTTATCGAGTATGCCCTCTTTTTCATCTGGATATATTTCTAAAAGTTTTTTAGCAATTACTAATCCAAGAACTCTATCACCTAAAAACTCTAATTTTTCATTATTATTTTTTGAATCAAAACTTTTATGAGTAAGAGATTTAATTAGTAAGTCTAAATTTTTAAATTTAAAATTAATTTTCTTTTGTAAATCCTGGTAGTTAATTTTCATTAATTAATTCGATCAAAAGTTCTATTAAATCTAATTGATTTATGCCATTTCCAAAATGTAAAAATGCTACCTACTTTTCTGTCAGAGGAAAAAAAGATAAATTGTGCCTTACCAACTAAATTGTCTTTATGAACATAACCAACACTTGATAAAAATCGACTATCCTTAGAACAATCTCGGTTATCCCCTAGAAAAAAATAGTGATCTTGAGGTACTTCAAATACATCAGAATTTTGATAAGTATAGTTTTTTAAATAAACTGTATGAAATTTTTTACCATTAGGTAATTTTTCTTCAAATCTATAAACATCTATAATTCTATTGCCGCAATTAATCTCTGTTTTATTTTTAATTTTGGATTTTAAAATCTCACTATTATTTAAGTATAAGTTTGCATCAATAAACTGAATCTTGTCACCAGGAAGTCCCACTAGTCTCTTTATATAATCCGTTCTATTGTCAGCTGGTGTTTTAAAAACTATTACATCTCCTCTTTCTGGTGAATTAAAAAAAACCCTTTTATTTAAAATTGGAGGGCTAAATGGAAAAGAATGTTTGCTGTAACCATATGAATACTTCGTTACAAAAAGCCTGTCACCTACAAGCAACGTGGGTTCCATTGATGATGAGGGAATATAAAATGGTTGAATAAATAAAGATCTAATAACTACGGCAATTACTAACGCATAAAAAAGAGTTTTTATATTTTCAGAAAAAAAACTTTTGTCTAACTTCATGATTTCTCAATTATTGCAAAAGCTGTTGAATATTCTTTTTCATCTGAAATCGATAAGAAACAATTAAAATTTTTAACTTTAAATTCTTTTTTTATTATTTGCGTTATTTTTTTTGTTTTAGCATAATAAGGTTTGCCTAATTTATCATTCATTATCTCTATATCTTTGAAATTTAGATTGTTTCTAAACCCTGTCCCAAGGGCTTTAGCAAAAGCTTCTTTTGCGGCAAATCTTTTTGAAAAAAAACTAGTTTTATTTTTTGAATAACTAGATAATTTAAGTTCATTAGTGCTGTAAATTCGATTTTTAAACTTATGATTTTTGATTGAATCTTTAATTCTTTTATTTTGGATAATATCAACACCAATACCTAAAATTTTCATAATTTAATTATTAATTATTCTTTTAAATTTTTT
>JAYOZQ010000025.1:0-10208 GCA_038154225.1 Candidatus Pelagibacter sp. | reverse complement strand
TCCATTAATTAAAATCCTCATATCCAACTTTTTCTAATTCTTTTGCTAATTCATAATCTCCTGATTTAATGATTTGTCCATTTTTCAAAACATGAACAAAGTCAGGTTTGATATAATCTAATAATCTTTGATAGTGAGTAATAATTAAAAAAGATTTTTTATTATTTCTTAATGAATTAACTCCTTCAGAAACAATTCTTAAAGCATCAATATCTAAACCAGAATCTGTTTCATCTAATATTGATAATTTTGGATCTAAAATAGACATTTGTAAAATTTCATTTTTTTTCTTTTCTCCTCCTGAAAATCCAACATTTAATTGTCTACTTAAAATTTTTTCATCAAACTTTAACTCTAATGATTTTTGCTTTATTAATTTTAAAAATTCAATTGCATCTAATTCTTTTTCTCCTCTAGCTTTTTTAATTGCGTTAATAGAAGTCTTTAAAAAGGTATTTGTATTTACTCCTGGAATTTCTAGAGGATATTGAAATGCTAAAAATATTCCTTTATGTGCTCTTTCCTCAGTTTCTAATTCGAGTAAATTTTCTCCTTCAAATGATACTGTTCCTTCTACTTCGTAACCTTTTTTTCCAGATAAAATATTTGACAGTGTGCTTTTGCCTGATCCATTAGGACCCATAATTGCATGAACTTCTCCTGGATTGATATTTAAGTTTAATCCTTTTAATATTTCTTTATTGTCAATTTTGGCTTTTAAATTTTCTATATTCAACATTTAACCAACACTCCCTTCTAAGCTTATTCCAACTAATTTTTGTGCTTCTACAGCAAATTCCATTGGGAGCTGTTGCAAGACTTCTTTACAAAACCCATTAACAATTAAACTGACTGCCTCTTCTTGATTTAGACCTCTTTGATTACAATAATATAACTGCTCATCACTTATTTTTGATGTAGTTGCCTCATGTTCAATATTTGATTTAAGATTCTTATTTTTTATATATGGAATAGTGTGAGCACCACATTTGTTACCCATCAATAGAGAGTCACATTGAGTAAAATTACGAGAATTATCAGCTTTAGAGGATATATCTACCAATCCTCTATACATCATGTCAGAATTTCCAGCTGAAATTCCTTTAGAAATAATCTTGCTTTTTGTATTCTTGCCAAGGTGTATCATTTTAGTTCCAGTGTCTGCTTTTTGATGATTATTAGTAATTGCAATTGAATAAAATTCTCCAACTGAATTATCTCCTTTCAATATACAGCTTGGATATTTCCAAGTAATTGCAGAGCCAGTCTCAACCTGGGTCCATGAAATTTTAGAATTTTTACCTTTGCACAAGCCTCTTTTAGTTACAAAATTATAAATTCCTCCCTTCCCATCTTTATCTCCAGGATACCAATTTTGAACTGTTGAATATTTTATTTCAGCATCATCTAGTGCAATCAATTCAACATTTGCTGCATGTAATTGATTTTCATCTCTCATAGGAGCAGTGCATCCTTCTAAATAACTAACGTAACTTCCCTTGTCAGCAATAATTAATGTTCTTTCAAATTGACCAGTTTCTGAAGCGTTAATTCTGAAATATGTTGAGAGTTCCATAGGACACTTTACTCCTTCTGGAATGTATACAAATGAACCATCTGTAAAAACTGCAGAGTTTAGAGTTGCAAAAAAATGATCTGTTGTTGGAATTACAGAGCCTAAATATTTTTTAACTAAATCTGGATGCTTTTGGATAGCTTCTGACATAGAACAAAAAATTATTCCTTGTTTTGTCAACTCTTCTTTAAATGTTGTGGCAACTGAGACTGAGTCAAATACAGCATCAACAGCTATACCATTTAATCTAGCCTGTTCTTGAAGAGGGATACCAAGTTTTTTATAAGTTTCTAAAAGTTTTGGATCAAGTTCATCTAAACTTTTAGGTTTATCATCCATACTTTTTGGTGCTGAATAATAATATAAATCCTGATAATCAATTTTTGGGTACTTTGGTTTTTGCCAATCAGGTTCTTTTAATTGTTTAAATCTTTCAAATGCTTTCAATCTAAAGTCAAGCATCCATTGTGGTTCTTTTTTAATATTTGAGATAAATTTAATTACATCTTCATTCAAGCCTTTAGGAGCTCTAGTGTTTTCAATATCAGTAGAAAAACCATATTTATAATCTTTTAAATTATCAATTTCTTTTTGCCTATTATCCATATTTAAATTCTTTGATCGTTATTATTTTTTAATAAATCTTCTAAACTTTTCTTTTCAAAAAAACTATTAATGTGTGTCTCAAGTTCATCCCAAAGATTATGAGTTGAACATTTTGTGGCTTTACCATTACACCCTTTTTTTGACTCTTTTTTACATTGAACTGTTTTTACTTTTTCATCAACAGCATGAAATATATTTGTAAGTTTTATTTCATTAGGTTTTTTAGAGAGAACATATCCACCCTGTGTTCCTCTAATACTTTGTACAATTTGGTTTTTTTTTAACTTTGAAAAAATCTGCTCAAGATAATCAAGTGAAATACCTTGGCGCAAAGAGATATCTCTTAGTGATACAGGATTAATACTGTCAAATCTTGCAAGATCAACTAATGCCATTACAGCATATCTACCTTTTGATGTTAGTTTCATTTTACCCTTTTAAATTGTGCGTTTTTATACATACCTGACTAAAATGGTCAAGTATAGATTACAATAAAAAAACTAACATATTGTCGCTCACTTATGATAAACGTAGTTTTTTTTTGAGAATAATAATCAATATCGTATATGGACAATAAAATTTTAGAAATATTTATCCCTGGACCTGCTGGAAGACTCGAAGCAAAATATTATAAAAGTAAAAAAAATACATCTCCAATTGCACTAGTATTACAACCGCATCCTCAATACGGAGGGACTATGAATAATAAAGTTGTAGTAGATACTTTTCATACATTTATGGATAATGATTTTTCAGTATGTAGAGTAAATTTTAGAGGTGTTGGTAAAAGTGATGGAGAGTTTGATAATGGGCAAGGTGAACTTGCCGATGCCGCAGCTGCATTAGATTGGCTTGAAAGAGAAAACTTTGATAACTCTCAATGCTGGGTATCAGGATTTTCTTTTGGATCATTAATAGCTATGCAATTATTAATGAGAAGACCTGAGATTAATCGATTTATTGCAATTTCCCCTCAACCAAATGTTTATGATTTTTCTTTTTTATCTCCATGTCCAACATCTGGATTAATGATTTATGGAAAAAAAGACGAGCTGGTTCCTTTGGAATATATCACCGAACTAGATAAAAGATTAAGTGCTCAAAAAGGTATTAAGGTCGAATTTCAATCTGTACCTGATGCTAATCATTTTTTTTCAAAAACAGAAGAGTCTTTAATTCAAAGTCTTGATAAATACATAAAAAAAGAAACTGCTCTTTATTAAAAGCTTTGAGCTAACTTACCACCAACTGTAGGTTTGATACAACCAGTAGTCTTTGGATATGATATTGGCAAATTTAAGAATGATCTTATAGCAAGATATCCAAATGCTTGTGACTCAATATAGTCTCCATTTAAACTATAATCATCAATAGAATTTAAACTTATATTTTGTTTGTGTGATAAATAACTTTTAATACTATTGATAAGATAATCATTTTTTCTTCCTCCTCCACAAACCAAAAATTTTATTGGATCATTATTATTCCCATTAGCATGCTCAATTCCTTTAGCTATAAGATATGCGGTAAAATTAGTGACTGTTGCACAGCCATCTTCTAATGAGAGTCCTCTTGCAAATGAAATATCAAAATCTTTTATATCTAAAGATTTGTCAAAACTTTTTAATTCAAAATTATCAATTATTTGATTTAAAATTAATTGATCAATTTTACCAGATTTAGCTATTAAACCATTTTTATCAAAATTATTTTTTGAATTTTTTCTAATCCATTCGTCAATCATACAATTGCCTGGACCTGAATCAAAAGCTTCCAAATTCTCCTCTAATTTTTCATCCTTTTTTATTATTTTGGTAATATTTGAAATTCCACCGATATTAAGAAAACAAACAGGAAAGTTTATTGAGTATTTTTCATTTATATTTCTTGATAACAAATTGTGAAATATAGGTGATAAAGGTGCACCTTCACCATTATTGGCTAAATCTTCTTGTCTAAAATCATAAATAACCCTCTTTTTAACCAATTGAGACATTAATTTTCCATCTCCTAGTTGTTTTGAAATTTTTTGATCAGGACTATGAAAAATTGTTTGCCCATGAAAACCTATAAAATCAATCTCATCTTTATATTTTGATGATATTTCATTTATAATTTTGCTATGAAATAGAGTAATTTCTCTTTCTAGTTCCTTTATTCTGTTGGCATGCAACTTTAAATCATCGATAGTTAAAATTAAATTTCTTAATTCAATCAATTCTTTATGCAAAGTTTCATTATATTCAAAATATTCATCTAAAACATTGATTAATTGATTAAATCCATCTGATCTAATTAATGATACGTCAACACCGTCCATTGATGTTCCGCTCATTAATCCAATAGCTGTATATAATTTTTTTTTCATTGATATTCTTTTTAATAAAAATTTGTATATTGTGTAACTATAAGCTTATGAATAAATTTTTAAAAGAATTTAAAGATAGAGGTTTCTTCTATCAATGCACAAATGAAGAAGAATTATCCAGTTTAATGGATAAGGAAAAAATTAAAGCATATATTGGATTCGATTGTACTGCTGAAAGTTTGCATGTTGGCAGCTTATTGCAAATCATGTGTCTTAGGTTATTACAAAAAAATGGTCATAGACCAATTGTACTACTAGGTGGAGGCACAACAAGAATTGGTGACCCCTCTGGAAAAGATAAAACCAGAAAGATATTGAGTGAAGAAGAAATTGAAAAAAATATTAAGAATATAAAAAATATATTAAAAAAATTTTTAGATAATGATAACCCAGAAACAAAACCTATATTTGTAAATAATTACACATGGCTTAAAGATTTAAATTACATCTCATTTCTTCGTGATATTGGTAAACATTTTACAATTAATAGAATGTTAACTTTTGATAGTGTAAAATTGAGACTAGATAGAGAGCAATCACTAAGTTATATGGAATTTAATTATATGATTTTGCAAGCTTATGATTTCTTGGAACTAAATAAAAAAGAAAATTGTACTTTACAAATTGGTGGATCTGATCAATGGGGAAATATTGTTAATGGTGTCGAACTTATTAAACGATATTCAAATAAACAAAGTTATGGTCTTACTACACCATTAATTACTTTGGCCACAGGAGCTAAAATGGGAAAATCTGAAAATGGTGCAATCTGGTTGGATGAAAAATTTTTATCAGCTTATGATTATTGGCAATTTTGGAGAAATACTGATGATAGAGATGTTATAAAATTTTTAAAAAATTTTACTGATTTAGAAATTGAAGATATCAAAAAAATTGAAAATGATAATATTAATGATTTAAAGATACTTTTAGCTAATGAAACGACCTCTATGCTTCATGGTAAAGATGCAGCAAAGAATTCAGAGCAAGCTGCAAAAGAAGCATTTTCAGGTAATTCACTAGGTGCAAACTTACCTTCTATCAAGATAAATTCAAAAAATATTAATAATAAATTAGATATAATTGATCTAGTTATTCTCTCTAAATTAGAAAAATCTAAAAGTGAAATAAGAAGATTGATTAAAGGTAACGCTGTAAAAATTAATGATGAAATTATATCTGATGAAAAATTAATAGTTACAAATGAATTTTTTAATGAAAACTATCTTAAACTTTCTATTGGAAAAAAAAGACATTTAAAAATTGAATTAGATTAGTTTTTTTTAATCTTTTCTAATGTTCTAGTTATAAATCTTGGGGTTAATGTTTTTATTGGATTTACAGTTGTTTCCAGTTTTTTTGGAGGTCCCTTCACCTTAAAACTTACTCCAAAAACTCCCTCTCCTACTTTTTTTCCAACAAGCAAATCTCCAATTAAAGGAATTGAAGCAATTGATCTATTAATTGTGGTTGCAGGAACTAATGTGCCTCTTAAGCTAATTAAATTATCTTCTTCGATATAACCTTCAATTAAAATAGATATAGCTGGTCCAATTGCATATAATTCATCAATCGTCATAAGTTTGCCCTTATTGGTAAAATTCATTTCAAAATCTGTAAATCTAATACCCTCTCCTGTTAGCAAATCTGCTATTCCCTGAAGAGAAGCAAGAGACAGTATCTTTGCTAAAGCAGGAATTTCTTTGACTTTAAAATTGTCAATAATCAATTTTGATTTCGAAATACCATTATTTTTGGAAGAATAAAAATCTAAATAACCTTCATCACTATCTTCAAAACCTTTTATGAACTTATATCTTTTTACAAGTGGTTTAGCTTTTGATGAAAACAATGTGGTAATTTTTTCATCATCTTTAGTGTTTATTGAAAAAGTTATATTTTTATTATTATCAAATAGTGCAGATATATCAGCCTGATCTACTTTATTATCTTTAATTTGGAGTTTACCTTTTAAATTTTTAATAACATTATTATTATCAAGATAAACATCAGAAACATTTAAGGATATGATTATATTTTCTTTAAAAATATTAAGTTGTTGGTCATCTTTACTTTCTAATAATCTTGTAATGATGGGATCAGCATTTAAAAACGATCCTTTAAGTTCGTAATTATTGTTTTTAGTTCTATTAATAGTAAATTTATTTTTCAAGTCATCATTATCAAAATAATCCAAGACGATTTTATCAACTTTTACTAATTTATTATTTCTATCTATTTTTAAATCATTAACTATCAGGCTATTATTTTTTGATAAAAGACTAATTTTTTTAAAATCAAGCCCAAATTTTTTATTATAGTTTCCATTAATTTTTAACTGAGAATTTAAATTTTTATTTTTTTTATAATTAATAAAATCTATTCTAATTGGAGTATCATTAATTTCTAAATCAGTATTAAAGCTATATTTTTGATCTTTTGTTGAAAAAAAATATTTAATTTGGTTTAATTCTTTTTCAAATTTTATCTTACCAAAACCTTCTAATGCCAAAATATTATCTTGATAATTTATTTGAATTTTATGATCTTTAAGATTTAAAGTATCTTTTGTTTTAGGTAAGTATTCTTTAATTAAATTTTGATTTTTAATATCTAGTTCACTTAATTCAATATTTGATACTAAATTTAAATTAGAGCCATTATTATTTACTTTATAATTAATAAGTTCAAATTTGTTTTGTAGTTTAACTTGGCCTTTTCCCTCAATTGATAATTTTTTATTGTCATAAGATGCTTTTATCTCATGATCTTTTAGATCAATAAATTCATTAATCTCGATAATATTTTTATCTATTAAATTGTTTCTTTTTAACTGAGAATTATTAATTAAAATACTTGAATTTATTGATAAATTCTTAACTTTAAACTTGTCATTAATATTAAATGTAAAATCATTTTTAGACTCAAATTCTGTATTTATTAAATCAATTTGTGGATATTTTAATTTGATTACTTGAAGTATTTGATCATTTAATACAGATTTTTTATTTCTTAATGACCCTTCAAGTAAATAATCTTTTTTATCCTTTTTTATGTCTAATCTATTAGATAAAAAATTAATGTTATTTGTATCAAAACTAATGTCTTTAAAATTAAAATTATTTTCTTCAATATTAAAAATAAAATTTATTTTTTCTATTTTGTTTTTTTTTAAAACACTAATCTCACCTTCTTTTAATAACCCATTAACCTTGTAATCATTTTTAATTGTACCAAACTCATCAATATTAAATTTTAAATCTGCTATTAAATATCCTTTTTTAATAAATCGTTCTAAAAAAAATAATTCAGGTCTATTATTTATAGACCTTATAAATGATACAAAGTTTTTAAGTAAAATTGGTTTAGTTGATATTTCTATTTGTGAAGCAACTAATTGATTTTTGATTAATGAATTTAGTGATATTTGAGTTTGGATATACTCAAGCTCAATTGGCTTATTGTTAAAAGTTATTTTTGCATCAATTGTTTTTGCATTAATTTTAAAATTTAAAGGATCTAGAGTGAGTTTTATTTTTTTTAAGTTGGCATCAAATTTATCATTTTTTTGTTTAACTAGATTTTGGATTTGATTGTTAAATTTCTCAGTCTCAATACCTACGGTACTCAAATAAATTATCAATAAAACAAAAATTCCTAATACTATCGATGTATATCTTATAATTTTTTTTTTCATTTAATTTGGTATAAAGATTGTTCTAAAAATTCATCTAAATCTCCATCTAATATTTTATCTGGGCTTGTACTTTCAAAATTGGTTCTATTATCTTTTACAAGTCTATATGGTTGCAAAACATATGATCTTATTTGATGACCCCATCCAATTTCAGATTTAGAGCTTTCTGTATTTTGATTTTCCTGTTCTTTTTTTTTAATTTCATAATCATATAGTCTCGCTTTTAACATGTTCATACATGTTTCTTTATTTTTATGTTGAGATCTCTCATTTTGACATTGAACAACAATTTTAGATGGTAAGTGAGTTATCCTTACAGCACTATCAGTTGTGTTTACATGCTGGCCGCCAGCTCCACTAGATCGATAAGTGTCAATTCTCAAATCCTTTTCAATGATTTCAATATTAATATTCTCATCTACCACTGGATATACCCATATACTTGCAAAACTTGTGTGTCTTCTTGCTCCAGAGTCAAATGGAGAAATTCTGACAAGTCTATGTATTCCAGACTCTTTTTTAAGCCAACCAAAAACATAATCACCTTCAACTTTAATTGTTGACGATTTTATTCCAGCTTCATCTCCTTTATGTTCGCTAATTAAATTTGATTTAAAATTTTTTTGATCTGCCCATTTCATATACATTCTTCTGAGCATTTCTGCCCAATCTTGACTTTCTGTACCCCCTGCGCCTGCATGTATTTCTATATAACAATCAAGAGAATCTGCTTCGTTTGATAAAAAACATTTAACTTCATTTTTTTTTACTAAAGTTCTAAGTTCTTTAATATTTTGAAATACTTCTTTTTGTACAGAGTCGTTTTTTTCCTCTAATGCTAACTCACTTAAATCATCTAAATCTGAAAGTCTTTCTATTGAAACCTTGTAGGTATTTAATAGATCTTCAAACAGCTTTTTTTCTTTAATTACTTTTTTTGAATTGTCTTTATCTTGCCAAAAATTGGCTTCTAACATTTTAGTATTTAATGCCTCAAGTTTTGAATGAATATTATTTTTTTCAAAGATACTCCTTAACTCTAAAGTTTATCTTTTCTATTTCTTTTTTATAATCTTGATATTTATCATCCATTAATAAAACTTTAATATATTATTGGCGTCTAATCTATCATTATTTGAATATAAAACTTTTCCATCAATCACATTTTGTTTTTTATAGACTTCAATAATAGTGTTTTTAGAATTAAATTTTGCTTTTTGGCCAGTATTTGGATCAACTACCATCATTACAGTTCCCTTTGCAGCTTTGAAAGGTCTTGCTTCTGATTTATTAACTGTTTTTTCTACAAACTCCTTAAAAATAGGCAAAGCTGTTTTTGAGCCAGTTTCAAGTCTACCCAATGGAGAAGGATTATCCAAACCAACGTAAACTCCAATTAGAAGATTGGAAGTATAGCCAATAAACCAGGTGTCTGTATTTTTGTTAGTCGTACCTGTTTTTCCTGCAATATTTAGATTAAGATCTTTTAGTTTTTTAGCAGTACCTCTTTGAACAACTCCTTCAAGTATAGAGGTCATTTGAAATGATGTTTCTGGAGAAAATATTTTTTTATAATCATCTTTTATGATTGGATAATCCTTACTCAAGTATGAAATTTCATCACAATTAATACATTTTCTTTTATCATTATTAAAAACAGTTTTTCCTTCGCTATCTTGAATTCTATCGATCAAAATTGGATCAACTAATTTACCTCCATTTACAAACACAGAATAAGCTGACGTTAATTTTAACAATGTTGTTTCAGCAGATCCGAGTGAAATTGATAAAAGCTCATCTGGGTTATCGTATATCCCAAGGTTTTCTGAAAAATTTATAATTTTTTTTAAGCCTAAGTCCTGAGCAATTCTGACTGTCATTAAATTTCTTGATTTTTCTAGTCCAACTCTCAAAGTTGAAGGCCCATAAAATTTTTTTCCATAATTCTCTGGTTTCCACAT
>JAYOZQ010000024.1:0-10515 GCA_038154225.1 Candidatus Pelagibacter sp. | reverse complement strand
GAGCTAGTAGTTGTTGCTGAGAATAATAGGATTGCTGAGAATAATACTGAAAATATTTTTTTTAAGTTTTTCATTATTTATTCCTCTCTAATTTAAAAACGTAAGTTAATTATAGTCTAAATCTTTATTCAACCTCTAATTAATTAATACAACTTTTAATTGAAAGTATTTTCTCAAAATAAATATCAATAAAACTTAGAATTTTATTAATTTTAAAAATTAAATTTTTACTTTTTAGATTAATACAATTTTTCTTATCTTTTACATAGTAGATGATAGAAGCTTAATGATTGATCAAACATCAAATCGAATAATATCAGATTTTAATATCTAAATTAACTTAACGGCCAAGGTAGTTCTATGTACGACTGTAGTATGCCTGGAGGGAAATCCATAACCATAAAATGTGATATTAGAGATAGAAAGATCCAAACCAAAATTCCACTTAAAATGCTAAAGACTTTATTTTTATTAGCAATTTTATGTAAAAAAATAATCACAAAAAAACCAATTGATACAAAGAAGCCAATGAATATTGATAAAAATAATGGTGAAATAAACCAAAATATAGTTAACCATTGATTTCTAATTTCTTTTTTTCCCTTTACTAAGTTTTCAGCATCATGAAATACTTTTGCACCTGTGTTACCAAAGTACATTTGAACACCTATAATAAAACAAAAAGTAATCATAAAAATACCAACACTTATTGGAAAAATTTTTCCTAAATACTGCAAATGATCTGTAACAAAAATTGTGTAAATACCTAAAAAAGTTAAAATAAATAGAAATATCCATTGAGGTATTGTTTTTAAGTTTAATATTTTTGATCTTGATTGAGCAATTTCATCTTTTCTATTTATAATTTTTATACCTGAGTAAATTGAGAAAATTGAAATTAAAATTAAAATTAAAAATATTGGTCGAGTAAATAATTCAGAAAACTTATAAAACTGCATTGTTTGATAAAGGTATGTTTCAATACTATCACTAAGGACAAAACCAATCATTAAAGCAACTCTAGAGTAATCAAATCTTTTCATGAATACTGCCAGAACACCAATGAATGTTGCAAATAGTAAATCCCCCCAAGATCTTGTAGAGTTGAAAATCGCGAACAAAATTAATGAAATTAAAAATGGTGCTAAGACAGTAAAATTAATTGTTGTTAATTGAGAAATTGGTCTTGCCATCGCTACACAAATGATTGCACCAAAGATATTTGCAACAGCTAAAGACCATATTATTGTGTAAATTAAATCAAGCTGTGTATCAACCATTTGGATTCCTGGATCAACACCCAACAAAATTAAACCACCCATTAATATTGCAGTTCCTCCTGAACCTGGAATTCCAAACAAAAGAGTTGGGATAAGCGCTCCTCCTTCTTTTGAATTGGAACTAGACTCTGGCCCTATAACGCCTCTAATGTCTCCGTTTCCAAAATTTTCATTATCTTTTACTGTTGTTTTTGCATGACTATAACTTATCCAATCAATACATGACCCACCTATACCAGGTATCAATCCAATAAAACTTCCAATGAAAGAACATCTTAAAACTAAAAATTTATTTTTGAGAAAATCTTTTAGACCAATAAGCCATCCTGATTTTTCTAATTCTGCTTTTTCTGAAACTGCTTTATTTGATCTAAGTAGTTCAACAATTTCAGGAAATGCAAAGATTGAAATAGCTACTACCATTAAATGAATTCCACCACCTAAATACATTACAATTGGATTCTGAACTTCTAAAACAGTACTAAAATCCAATCTATATTCAGAACTTGCTGGTGATATACCAATGCAGCCAATAATCATTCCAAGACATGCTGCAACCAAACCTTTAAATATACTTGAGCCTGTAAGTGTACCAACAACTGAAATCCCAAAAATAGCCAGCATCAACATTTCACCTGTACCGAATGCTAAAATAATTGGTTTAGCTATTTGAATTACTGCAGTTAATAAAACAGCGCCAAATAAACCACCAAATAATGATGAAAAGAATGCGGCTGATAAAGCTCTTGCTGCTTGTCCTTTTTTTGCTAAAGGAAATCCATCCATAACAGTTGCTTGTGCTGAGACTGATCCTGGGACACCAATTAAAACTGCAGGAAATGTATCTGATGTTGCAACTACTGACATCAGTCCCATCATCATAGCAATGCCTGAAATTGGTTCCATGCCAAAAACAAATGGAAGCAATAGAGATAATCCTACTGTTCCTCCAAAACCAGGAATAACTCCTACAACCAATCCAAGCATTACTCCGAGCATCAAAAATAATATTGATGGACCCGAAACAATAGTTACAAGTGCTGAAAAAAGAGCTTCTAACATAGAAATATTCTATAAAAAAAAAGGGGGCATTGCCCCCTTTTTTTTTAACTAAAGGAAAAATAATTACTTAGTGTTTTTCCACTCTTGTAAAAATTTCTCTGACTTAGAATCAACTGAAGTAGCTTTTTTTAATGAAGATTTTAAATTTTTAGAACCAGTTACTTGATCATATTTACCAAGTTTACTATTTAAAACTTTCATTGCTTCAGGATCATTTACGATCGCTGCAGCAGCATCTTGCCAAGCTTTTACAACATCTCTTTTAGCTGATTTAGGAAGCATCACATATTTTTGTGTTGCAAAACCAGCATAAAATAAAGCTGTCCAAGATTTAGCCTCTGTTCCTTTAAATTTATTTCCAGTTACTGCCTCATAAACTTCAGGAAATGAAGGTAGATCTGGGAAATTTGGATCTCTAGCAACTTTACCATCTATTGGTGCGCCCCATGTCATAACGGCTACCATTTCACCTTTTTCTACTAATGGCTTAACATGTTTTAAGTATGACGCAGTAGTTTGGTAATCAATTGTAGTTTCACCTCTAAGGATAGCAGCTCTTCCTGCTTTTCTTCCCTTCATACCATAAACTACATTTACATCTAATCCTAACATATCAAATGCAAGGATAGGAACTGCATCTAAAGAAGTTTTACCTTGAGAACCATAAACTAGTTTTGATCCTTTTAATTTATCAAAATCTTTAATGATATCAGTAACACCCATATCTTTTCTAACATATGCAACTCCACCTGTTCCACTTGCAAAAATTGGAACCATGTTTTTGTATTGGTATCTTACTCTTTCATCTTTAAATATGAATGGCAATTGAACTGATCCAGATGTTCCAAATACAACTGAACCATCTTTATCTTTACCATGTTCAGCAAAATATTTATTTGATGCACCAATTGCTTTACCATCTGTTACGTTTTTAACAACAACAGTTGGATTTCCAGGTAAGTTTTTACTGAAAGCTGGACCAATTGCTCTTGCCCAAGTATCAGATCCACCACCTGCTTTAAATGGAATCCAAATTGTTACAGTCTTTCCAGAATAATCTACTGCTAATGCAGAAGACGTAGTTATAATTATTGCAGCTAATGCTGTAATTAGTTTTTTAATCATTTTTCCCTCCTCTAAAATTTTAGGTTACTTTGACAAGCTGACAAGAAACTGACAAAATCATTCTTATGAAAGTGCTTATAATTGAGGATTCTAAGGAATTTTCTAAATCGTTATTAGATTTTTTTAATTATGATGGTCACAGCACAGACCATGCTTCAAATTTATCTTCAGCTTATGATTATTTGTCAGTTTCTAAATATGATATAATTTTATTAGATATAATGTTGCCTGATGGGGATGGAAGAGATTTTCTAAAAAAAATAAGAAAACAAAATAAAAATATCCCTGTAATAGTTATGACAGCTAGATCTGAAGTATCTGATAGAATAGATTTATTAGATGTTGGTGCAGATGATTATATCATTAAACCTTTTGATCTAGCAGAGCTTGAGGCTAGATGCAGAGCAGTCCTAAGAAGACAGAGTGGACAAAATCAAACTTGTTTGAAATTTAAAAATCTATCTCTTTTTCCACTATTGGCTAAAATTGAAATCTCAGGGAAACCGACAAGTTTAAGAAATCGAGAATTAAGATTATTGGAAATATTTTTTAATTCTCCAAAAATTTTTTTTACTAAAGAGCAATTAACTGATCGTCTATTCTCAATTTCTGAAACTATTTCCGAAAATGCTATTGAAGTTTATATTGCAAGATTAAGAAAAAAAATAAAGAATAGTAAAGCTAAAATCGAAAATGTTCGAAGTATTGGATATAGATTAATAGAAAAATGATTTCATTAAAAACAAATAATTTTTCTTTGAAAAACAGATTGCTAATTCAATTAAGTATAATCGCAGCAATTTTATCAATTATTATATTTGTTGGTATCCGTACTCTTGTTACTCAAACATTGACCACTACACAAGATAGTTTGTTAAAAGCTTCTGTAAACTCAATAGTAGAAGGTGTGAGGATTGGAAATAATGATATTTATTTAATCTGGCCATTTGAAACTTTTTCAACACTAGGAAGACTTGGGGAAGATCGAATATTTTACAGACTAGATAAAAACAATGAGTTTCTTATTGGTTATAATAAATTTCCAAAATCAAAAATTTATGGAAATTTAAGTAAACCATCATTTAAAACTATAAACTATAAAGAAAAAAATATCCGAACTGTTTCAGTTAAACATTTATTTACAATTAAAGGTAAACCAACTGAAATTTATATAACAGTCGGACAAACTCAAAATTTTCAATTTAATATTTTAAAAGATGTTACAACAAATATATTTGTGATTGTTTTTATTTTTTTCATCATATCTATCTTTTTATCATTTATTACAACATCACTTGCACTAAGGCCCGTTAATTTATTAGCAAAAGAAGTTAAAGAACGAGGTCCTCATGATTTACAAGAAGTAAAATATCCATCACCTAAAGAACTTAAACCATTACTAAATTCTTTAAATGGATTTATTAAAAGATTACAAAATTCACTAAAAAAGACTGAAATTTTTATTGCAGAAGCTGCTCATCATATCAAAACTCCACTAACTGTAGTAAAATCAGAAAGTGAATTAGCTCTAAGAAAATCAAAAACACCTGAAAATAGAGTTCATTTAAGAAATATTATTAGATCAGTAGATCAGACAAGTAGATCATCAATACAATTACTAGAGCACGCTATGGTTATGTATAGAGCAGAAAAGAAACAGAGAGAGCTTTGTAAAGTTAATCAAATAATTAAAAAAATCGCAGATAACTATAAGCCAGCGGCTAATTTAAGAGATATTAATATTAAACTTAATTTATTAACTGATTATAATATTGAGATTTTATTAGACAGAATATTGCTTGAAGTAACTTTAAGAAATTTAATAGATAATGCTATTAAGTACTCACCTATTGAAGAAAATATAATTATAAAAAGTATTACAAATAATAATAAGTATATAATTTCTATCGAAAATGTTTCTTTAAACATGGATAAAATAAATAAAAATCAATTGGTTAAAAGATTTTCACGTGGAAAAAACCATAAAAATATAATTGGAACTGGTTTAGGACTTGCGATTGTAACAGAGGCAGTTCAAGCTCTAAAAGGTAAATTTAATATCAAAATTGAAAACAAAAAAAAATTAATAACTAGTATTCTTTTGCCTTTAAAATAATTTATTGTTTTGTATCCATCCAAGAGGATAAATAAATATACGCTGGTTCGTCGAGAGTTGAAGCTCTTCGAAGAGCGAAAATTAAATTTTCTCCTATAATTTGATCATATTTACCAAGTTTTTTATTAATTATTTTCATTGTATCCAAATCATTTACGATTTGGCCTGAGGCTTTTATCCATGCTGATACAACGTTGTCAGATGCGGATTTAGGTAAAACTATAAACTTTTGAGTGGCAAAACCTGCGTTGAATAAAACTTGCCAAGCATCAAAAGCCTCTTTGTTTTTATTTTTTATTACTTTACCGTATACTTCACTAAATGAAGGTAAATTTGGGAAATTTGGATCTCTTTTTATTTGTCCATTTATAACAGATCCCAACGTCATTAATGGTACCATTTCATCATTATCTACAAGTGGTTTAACGTGTTTTAAATATGACGCTGTTGTTTGGTAATCAATTGTAGTTTCACCTCTAAGAATAGCAGCTCTACCAACTTTTCTACCTTTCATACCATAAACAACATTTACATCTAGCCCAAGCATATCAAATGCTAACGCCGGAACAGCGTCAAGAGAGTTGACACCTTGTGACCCAAAAACCAAAGAAGTTGATTTTAATTTTTTAAAATCTTTAATTATATTATTTATGCCCATATCTTTTCTGATATAGACAACGCCTCCTGTTCCACTACCAAAAACAGGTATCATATTTTTATAATCATATCTCACTCTTTCATCTCTAAATAAATAAGGTAATTGAACAGAACCAGATGTTCCAAAAACAACTAGTCCATCTTTGTCATTACTGTGTTGAGAAAAATATTTATTTGAAGCACCTAGTATTCCACCTTCTGTTACATTTTGAACTATAACTTTTGGGTTTCCCGGCAAGTTTTTACTAAACGCTGGACCAATCGCTCTTGCCCATGCATCGGTTCCTCCGCCTGCTTTAAATGGAATCCAAATTGTTACTGTCTTTCCAGAATAATCTATAGCGTAAGCTGAGGTTATTGTTGTAAGAACTAGAAATAGTACTGTTAATATTCTATTGATCATATTAAATTATTAGCATTAAAAAACAAATTAGGATAATTTAGCAGCATATTTTCCAGCTATTCTTCCAAAAACAGAACCTGACATTAACCCACTACCACCTGGATAATTTAAGTAAAATATACCACCAACCATTTCACCTGCTGCATACAAGCCTTTGATTGGTTTTTCTTTATTGTCCAATACTTCACACTTATTATTTATTTTTAAACCCCCAAAAGTGAAAGTTATTCCACATGTAACTCCAAAAGCATAAAAAGGACTTTTGTCAATTTTATTTGCCCAATTGGATTTATTTATTTTTAAACCTTTGGTATTTTTTCCATCTTTAATTGTTGGATCAAACTTTACTTTAGTATTTACACTTTGATTGTATTTTAAAATTGTGCTCAGTGCTTTATTTGCATTAACACCTTTGAGTTTTTTGACGAGATCTTCTAAAGAATTTGCTTTTACTTTGGTAGCTGATTTAACATCATATTCATTGTAAAGCATTGGCCTTACTTTTTGATCAAAGATTTGCCAAGCAAATTGTTTTGGTTGCTTGATTACTTCTCTACCAAATTTTGCATATGTATAATTTCGAAGATCCTCACCCTCGTCAACAAATCTTTCACCATTTGCATTTAAAACAATTCCCCATGGATAACTTATTTTTCTGTATTTAGCTGCAATCTTAAGATCACTAAACTTTGGACCATTAAGGTCATGAAACACTGCGTGACAACCATTCCACTCACCATAACGAGCTGCATTATGTTCAAAAGCCATGGTTAATCCATCACCTGTATTATGTTTGGTACCTCTTACTTTAGCTTTATCCCAACCCTTTCCAAGATATTTAGATCTCATTTTAGAATTTGCTTCAAAACCACCACAAGCAAGAATAACTGAATTACATAAAATTAATTCTTTTTTACCTTTGTTTAGAACTCCAATACCTTTTATTTCGTTATTTTTTTTTATTAATTTTTTAGCTGCAACTTCATACTTAATTTTAATTCCATTTTTTTTAGCTATATTAGTAAGTGATTTTACAAGACCTTCACCTTGATTTTTAACTTCTAAAGTTAAACCACCCCAATATTTAGTTACACCATTAACTACAAAAGATTGTTTTCCTTTTATTGGCACAAATTTCAATCCTTTCTTACTTAACCAATAAATCACTTCATGACTATCATTTACCAATGTTTTTGTAAGTTTTTTATCTGTTTTATTTTTAGTAACTTTGATCATGTCATCATAAAAACTTCTTTTAGGATATTTTCCATAATCAATTTTTTTTGACTGCTTTAATTTGGGAATAATTTTTTTTAAATCCGAAAAGTTATTATAAGCAAAACGATAAGAGCCATTTGTATATCTGCTATTTCCGCCAGCTTCTTTTTTGGAAGCTTTTTCTATTATTAAAACTTTTTTAGCCCCATTATCTCTTGCAGATAATGCAGCACAAAGAGCAGCATTACCACTACCCACTACAACAACATCATATTTTTCCATATATGATTTTTTATAAAATTTTAAATTCATTTTAATTTGATATACTTACAAGAAGCTGACACAAAAAAATAATTTAAAATATTATTTAGTTATAATTTTTTTTTAAAAATGATTGATGAAATAAAAAATATTGTCAAACAGAGCTATTTAGCACTTTTAATTGGCGCAATTGGAGGATTATTTGCATCTACTATCAATATGCCATTGCCTTGGTTGCTAGGTCCTTTGTTATCAAATTTGCTTTTATCTTTTACAAAAATTAAAATAACTTTTTCAAAAAAACTTCTTAGTCCTATTTTTTTAATAATAGGAATTATTATGGGAGGAACCTTAAATGTTTCTTTACTTTATAAAATACATTTATGGATATTTTCATCCTTATCTATGATTGTTTATGTTTTTATCAGCACAATTATAATAACTTTTTATTTTTTAAAAGTTTGTAAATTTGAAAAAATGAATGCAATTTTAGCTGCATTACCTGGAGCTTTTGTTCCAATTTCTGCTGCATTATTAGAATTAAAAAACAATAATAACAAAAGAGTTTTGGTTCCTCAGGCTACAAGAGTAATTTTTATTGTGTGTATGCTACCTGTGATTTTTATTTATCAAATGGGTAATGCTGAAATACAAGGCTTGGGAAATCAAAACATTTATGATCTTAAATATTTTATTGAAATAGTGCTTGTGTGTTTTGCCTGCTATATTTTTGCTTTGTTTCTAAAAAAATTTAATATTCCATCCTCTACTCTATTATCAGGTATGATTATTTCAGGAATTTTGTATACACTCGAATTTGTTAACGCAAGATTTCCAGATATTTTTATTAATATATCTTTTATATTTTTGGGCACAGCTTTAGGAAGTAGATTGAATGGTTTAAAGATTAAAGAATTGTTATTTTATATTTTTCACGGAGTAATTATCACAATAATTTTAATGACCCTGGCAGCTTTTGCATCTTATTTTCTTGAAATTGCTTTTGGGTTTGATTTTTTACCAACTTTTTTAAGCTTTGTACCTGGTGGTATACATGAAATGGTTATAATAAGTGTAGCTTACAATATAGATCCTATATTTGTTAGTTATCATCATTTCTTAAGAATAATATTAATTGTACTTTTAATTCCATTTATAATAAAAAAATTTAATCATAATGAATGATCAAGTTAAAATTCCATGTATGTTTATTAGAGGTGGTACTTCTAGAGGTCCTTATTTTTTAAAAAGTGATCTCCCCAGTGACATAAACAAAAGAGATAAAATTTTACTAGCAGCTATGGGCTCACCAGATCTAAGGCAAATTGATGGACTAGGAGGAGCTGAGCCTGTTAAAAGTAAAGTTGCAATTATAGATAAATCTTCTGAAGAAGGCATTGATATAGATTATTATTTTGCCCAAGTAAAAATAGATAAACCTATAGTCGATACCAAACCTTCTTGTGGAAATATTCTTGTGGGAGTTGGTCCTTATGCAATTGAAAAGGGATTGGTTGAAGCAAAAAATGGTGAAACATCAATTATTGTTAGAGATAAAAATACAGGCATGAAGATTGAACAAATTGTTCAAACACCAAATAAACAAGTCCAATATGATGGAAATTTCAAAATTGATGGTGTTCCTACACCAGGATCACCAATTAAACTTAAGTTTTTAGATATAATAGGTTCACAAACAAATAAACTTTTTCCATCAGGAAATAAAATTGATGAAATAGATAAAATTAAATTTACTCTTATTGATTGCGCAGTACCAATGGTTATTTTTAAGGCTACAGATTTAGGTTTAAAAGGATCAGAGAGTTTCGAGCAATTAAATGAAAACAAAACACTTATTGAAAAAATGAATACAATAAGGATTAAAATTGCAAAAAAAGTAGGATTAGGAGATGTAACTAATTCTGTTTTACCTAAAACTGCAATTGTTATTAAGCCTGATAAAGCAGACATCAAATCAAGATACTTTATGCCATGGGATTGCCACCCTGCTTATGCAGTAACCGGCTCTATGGCTTTGTTAGGTGCTTGTAAATCTAGAGATACAATTTGTTCTGAATTCTATGATAATTATTCTGAGAGTGGTGAATTCGAAATCGAACATCCATCAGGAAAACTCAAACTTAATTTCAATATAGTTTATGAGAATGAAAATATTAGAGATATTAATGTAATTTCTACAAGAAATGCCAGATTAATAATGTCTGGTGATGTTTACATTAAAAAAAGTTTAATAGACTAATTAAGTTTTTCCGATAATTTTTCAAAAACTTTTTCTGCTGAGAGTTTTGATAATTCGGGGGCTTGTATTGCTTTAAAGTTTTCTCTTTCAATACTGACTTTAAAAGGAGTTGTATGTGAACCAAATAAAGCAA
>JAYOZQ010000023.1:0-11253 GCA_038154225.1 Candidatus Pelagibacter sp. | reverse complement strand
CTCGTCAAAATATGTTGTCAGCAGCTAGCATGGGATCAACTGCATTTCAAAAAGGGTTAGGGGCAATTCATTCATTAAGTCATCCTGTTAACGCTCTAAACAATATTCATCATGGCTTATCTAATGCAATATTCATGCCTTATGTATTAACTTTCAATAAAGATGTAATAGAAAAAAAAATAATTAAGATTTGTGATTATTTAGAACTTCCAGATCGATCTTTTAATGGTTTTATTAATTGGATTTTAGATTTAAGAAAAAAACTTGAAATACCTCATAAATTATCAGAGGTAATAGATGAAAAAGATTTTGATCTTGATAGATTGTCAAAAATGGCCTTAGCAGATCCCTCAACTGGAGGAAACCCAAAAAAATTGTCTGAAGCAGATATGAAACTAATGTATCAGCACAGTATGAAAGGTGAATTATTTGAGTGAGTAATTTAAATATTTTAATTGTTGAAGGAAATATTAGAGAAGACAGTGAGTTTTTTATTAAAGCTGCTGGAGCTTCTGCGGCAGATAATTTAAAAAATTTGATTTTAAAATTGGAGCCATCAACTAACACAGATATTATTAATCCAGGACATGATGATGAGACAACAAATGCTTTAAAAAATATGAATAAATATCATGGTATCGTTTTTACAGGTGGTGCGATGAGAATAAATGATATGACTGATGTAATTAAGAAACATATCCAATTTGCATCTAATTGTTTTAATGAAAAAAATAAAATTTTAGCAATTTGCTGGGGACTACAAGTGTGTTCAACTGCTGCTGGGGGCAAAGTTAATCCTGGAAAAAATGGTGCTCATATAGGAATTGCATCAGATGTAATCATTAACAGTGAAGGTGAAAAACATTTTATATATAAAGATAAAAAAACAATTTTTACTTCGCCAGCTTTCAATTTTGACGAAGTAAGTGAACTTCCAAAAAATGCTATTCTTTTATCAAGTGACAAGGTTAACAATGTGATGGGAGTTAAGTTTGATGCAGGTAATTCAGAAATTATTGGTCTACAATACCATCCTGACTATGAATATTTTCAAATGCTTAATCTTATTGCTGGTCGAAAAGATCGATTATTTACAAATAAAATTTTTTCAAGTGAGAAAGAATATCAAAACCACATCTCATATATAAAGTCTGAGAACGAATTATTGAACTTTAAGGATAGAACCTGTGAAGTTCGAAATTGGCTAAATTATTTAAAAAACTAATTAAAAAAGACCTTCAATCTCACCATCTTTATTTAGTTTGATAGAGTCTGCTGCTGGAACTCTTGGTAAACCTGGCATTGTCATAATAGCTCCACAAACCACAACGATAAATTCAGCTCCAGATGAAAGTCTGATTTCTCTAATTGGTAGAGAATGTCCAGTGGGTGCCCCTTTTAAATTTGGGTCTGTTGAAAAACTATATTGAGTTTTAGCAACACATATAGGTAATTCACCAAAACCAGCTTCTTCAAAACTTTTCAATTGGTCTCTAATTTTAGTGTCAGCTATAACTTCATCAGCTCTATAAATTTCTTTAGCTATAGTCTCAATCTTTTTAAATAATGGAGTTTTACTCTCATATAAAAATTGAAATTTAGCTTCATTTTTTTCACATAAGTCAGAAACATGAGCTGCAAGTTCTTTTGTACCTTCTCCACCATTAGCCCAATGAGTACATAGACTTGCTTTAACTCCCATTCCGTCACAAAATTCAATTAAAGCTTTTACTTCATTATCAGTATCTTTAATAAAATGATTAACTGCAACAGCTACAGGAAGACCAAATTTTTGAACGTTTTGAATATGTCTTTCAAGGTTTACCAACCCTTTTTTAAGAGCATCTACATTCTCATTTTTAAGATCATCTTTTGCAACACCACCATGCATCTTTAGAGCTCTAATAGTTGCAACAATAACCACACAACTTGGTTTTAAATTTGATTTTCGACATTTGATATCTAGAAATTTTTCAGCTCCTAAGTCTGCACCAAAGCCTGCTTCAGTAACTACATAGTCAGCAAGTTTTAATCCAGTTTTAGTTGCAATTACAGAATTACAACCATGTGCAATATTTGCAAAAGGACCACCATGAATAATTGCAGGATTATTTTCTAAAGTTTGAGTTACGTTTGGTCTAATGGCATCTTTTAATAATACAGTCATTGGACCTTGAGCTTTTAAATCTTTAGCAAAAACAGGTTTTTTATCTCTTGTGTATGCAATTGTTATATTTCCAATTCTTTTTTCTAAATCTTCTAAATCATTTGATAAACAAAAGATTGCCATGATTTCAGATGCAACAGTGATATCAAAACCATCTTCTCTTGGAAAACCATTTGCAACACCACCTAAGTTTATATTTATTGATCTTAATGAACGATCATTCATGTCCATTACTCTTTTCCAAACAATTCTTCTAACATCTATATCTAATTTATTTCCCCAATAAATATGATTATCAATTAACGCTGATAGTAGATTGTGAGCTGAAGTTATTGCATGAAAGTCACCAGTAAAATGTAAATTAATTTGTTCCATTGGAACTACTTGAGCGTAACCTCCGCCTGCAGCTCCACCTTTCATACCAAACGATGGTCCAAGGCTGGGCTCTCTTAAACAAACAATAGATTTTTTCCCAATTTTATTTAAACCATCATTTAATCCAACTGAAGTTGTAGTTTTACCTTCACCAGCAGGAGTAGGAGTTATTGCAGTAACTAGAATTAATTTACCATCAGGTTTGTCTTTTAAAGTATCAAGATACTCTAAGTTTATTTTTGCGATATGTCTTCCCATTGGGCTGAAAGCAGCACTTTCATCAGGCACATTTATTTTTGCTAAAATATCATTTATAGGTTGCATTTTAGCTTCTCTAGCTATTTGAATATCTGACTTAACATCGCTCATTTAAAATCCTAAAGTTATAATTTTTTATTGATGACTTCTTATCCTTTTTTAAGTTCTTTGGAAACTTCTAAAAAATATATATAAAAAAAATAAGAACTATTTATATTCATTGAGATAAAAATATCTCATGCAAAAATATTCTATATTTAATCTAGTTAAAAACGCTTTTTCTGGACACCAAAATTGGGACTTAGCTTGGAAGGATCCAACTCCTAAAAAAGAATATGATGTTGTGATTATTGGAGGTGGCGGTCATGGTTTAGCTACCGCTTACTATCTTGCAAAAGAACATAATATTACAAATGTTGCTATCATTGAAAAAGGTTGGATTGGTGGAGGTAATGTTGGAAGAAATACCACCATTATAAGATCTAACTACATGCATGATGATAATGCACTTTTTAGTGAATTTGGAATGGATTTATGGAGAAAGATGAGCCAGGATTTAAATTACAATGTAATGTTTTCTCCAAGAGGAATTATTAATCTTGCACACTCTGATGCACAAATGAATGTCTATGCAAGACGTGGAAATTCAATGAGGTTGAATGGAATTGATGCAGTTTTACTTAATAGAGAACAGGTAAAAGAAATTATACCAATGGCAGATTTTTCTGAAAATGTGAGGTTTCCGATTTTTGGTGGATTAATGCAACCAAGTGCAGGGACAGCAAGACACGATGCGGTTGCTTGGGGATATGCAAGACAAGCTGACTCAATGGGAGTTGATATTATTCAAAACTGTGAAGTCACAGGTTTTGATGTAAGTGGTGGAAAAATTAATGGTGTAAGAACTTCAAGAGGAGATATTAAAGTAAAGAAAATTGGTTTGTGTGTTGCAGGAAGCACAAACATTTTAGCTGAGAAACTAAATATGACTTTACCAATTGAAACACATCTTCTTCAAGCATGTGTTTCAGAACCAGTAAAACCAATTTTAGATAGAGTGGTTACTTTTGGAGCAGGGCATTTTTATATAAGTCAGTCTGATAAAGGTGAAATGGTAATGGGTGGAGATTTAGATGGCTATAATAGTTATGCACAAAGAGGTAACTTACCAACTTTACAGCACGTGTTAACGGAAGGAATTGCGATGATGCCTTTTTTAAGTAAATTAAAAATGCTTAGAACCTGGGGTGGAATAATGGATATGTCCATGGATGGTTCCCCAATCATTGATAAAACACATATAGAAGGATTATATTTAAATTGTGGTTGGTGTTATGGTGGATTTAAAGCAACCCCAGCATCAGGTTGGACGTTTGCTCATACGATTGCACAAGATAGAGTTCATAAACTAAACGCTGGATATAGTTTAAATAGATTTAGTACAGGTCACTTGTTGGATGAAAAAGGACTTGGAACAAAAACTTGGATTTCATAAATGCTACATATTAAATGCCCTCACTGTGGAATGAGATCACAAAATGAATTTTCATATGGAGGCGATGCAACTGTTAAAAGACCAGAGCTTAATAAAGAAGTATCAGACCAAGATTGGGATAATTTTGTTTATAATAGAAAAAGCTTAAGAGGAAAACATTGGGAGTTATGGCAGCATTTATCAGGATGTAGACAATGGATAAAAGTTGAAAGAGATACGGCTACTCACGAAATTTTTAATACACTTAAAGCTAATGAGGAAATTTCATAATGCCTCAAAGTTATAGACTAGATAATATCGGCTTAATTAATAGAGATAAAAAACTTTCTTTTAAATTTAATGGAGTTACTTACTCTGGATATGAGGGTGATACTCTAGCTTCAGCTTTAATAGCTAATGGAGTTCATTTAGTTGGAAGAAGTTTTAAATATCATAGACCAAGAGGTTTTTTTGGGGCAGGAGTTGATGAGCCTTACGCAATTGTTCAATTATATAGAAATGGTGAAACGGAGCCAAATGTAAAAGCCACAGAACAAGAACTTTTTGAAGGGTTAGAGGCAACGAGTGTAAATTGTTGGCCAAGTGTAAATTTTGACATTGGAGCAATAAATAATTTTTTAAAAATTTTTCTTCCTGCTGGATTTTATTATAAAACTTTTATGTGGCCAAAAAGCTTTTGGTATAAAGTTTATGAGCCATTTATTAGAAAAGCAGCAGGTCTAGGTGTTGCTTCGATCAAACATGATAAAGAAAGATATGAACATAAATATGAATATTGTGATTTATTAATTGCAGGCTCAGGTCCCTCAGGTTTAGCAAGCGCATATGCTGCTGCAAAAAATGGAGCACGAGTTATTTTAGCAGAGGATAAAGCTAGGCATGGAGGAACTTTGTTAACTAGTGATGTAAACATTGGAAATCAATCAGGAAAAGAATGGGCTGATGGAATAATTTCAGAGCTTAAAGAAATGCCAAATGTGATTGTTAAAAATAGATCACAGGTTTTTGGTTACTATGATCATAACATGTTAGTTATGTCAGAAAGAATAAGTGATCACCTTCCAACAACAAAAAAGTTTCATCCAAAACAAAGGCTTTGGTATATTAGAGCTAAAGAAGTTTTAATTTCTTCAGGATCAATTGAAAGACCAATAGTATTTGGTAATAACGATACCCCAGGTGTTATGCTTTCATCTGCTGCTAAAGAATATCTTAAAGTTTATGGAGTATTAGTTGGAAAAAACCCTTTAATATTTACCAATAATGATAGTGGTTATGAAACCGCCATTGAGTTTAAAAAAAATGGAGTTGATCCAGTTATCCTAGATACGAGAAAAGATCCTCAATCAGAAATTGTTGATGAAGCTAAAAATTTAGGGATAAACATCAAGTTTTCTTATGTGGTAGTTGCTGCTCAAGGTTATAAAAAAGTAAAATCAGCTGATATTGCCAAAATTTCAGATGATAAGGAACAACTTGGAACAATTGAAAATATCAAATGTGACTGTATATGTGTCTCAGGTTTTTGGACACCTACTATTCATTTAGCCTCACAATCAGGAAACAAAACAAAATTTAACGAAGATATTGATGCATTTGTGCCCGGAACTTCAAAACAAAATGAAAAAACATTAGGGGCTGCAAACGGAACTTATACATTAGACGAAACATTAAAAAGTTCGTTTGAAGCTGGCCATGAACTTTCAAAAAAAATTACAAATAATGATAATAAGATTTCTTTTCCAAACGTTGTTGAAAAAAAATCAACAACCCATGATAAGTTTTGGTGTGTACCATTACCTGAAGGAAAAAATTATAAAAGATTTTTAGACTTTCAAAACGATGTAGCAGTTTCTGATGTAGAGATTGCACTTAAAGAAGGGTATCGATCAATTGAACATGTTAAAAGATATACAACCCTTGGAATGGCAACTGACCAGGGTAAAACAAGTAATCTAAACGGTTTACAATTAGTATCTAAAATAGAAAATAAAGTAGTACCAAATGTTGGTCACACAACTTTTAGACCCCCATACACACCAGTTTCAATAGGAGCAATTGTTGGAAGAGAAGTTGGAAAACATTCAAAACCAACAAGAAAATCACCAATGCATTCATGGCATGAAAAAAATAATGCAGTTTTTGTTGATGCAGGTGTTTGGTTAAGACCAAGATATTATAAGCAAGGAAATGAAAATTTATTTGAGGGATCTAAAAGGGAAGCAAAAAATGTGAGAACTAATGTTGGAGTTTGCGATGTAACCACATTAGGCAAAATAGATATTAAAGGACCAGATGCAGCAGAGTTACTAAATAGAGTTTATACAAATGCATGGTTAAAGTTACCAGTTGGTAAAGCAAGATACGGCGTGATGTTAAGGGAAGATGGAATAGTGATGGATGATGGAACAACCACTAGAATTTCTGAAAATCATTATCACATGACAACTACGACTGCCCAAGCTGCAAATGTTCTTTCACACTTAGAATATTATTTGCAACTAGTATGGCCTGAATTAAATGTGAATGTAGTTTCAACTACAGAACAATGGGCAGGAGCCGCAATAGCGGGACCTAAGTCTAGAGACCTGCTGCAAAAATTATTTCCAAATTCTGATGTCTCCAATGAAGGTTTGCCTTTTATGGGTTATATGGAAGGAGATTTATTTGGTGTGAAAGCAAGAATTTTTAGAATTTCGTTTTCAGGTGAGCTTGCATATGAAGTAAATGTCGAGTCTGATAATGGAAATTTTATGTGGGAAAAAATTATGGAAGTTGGTCAAGAGTTTAAAATTCAGCCGTATGGAACAGAAGCATTATCAACACTTAGAATTGAAATGGGTCATGTTGCAGGTTCTGAACTAGATGGAAGAACAATACCTTATGACAATTCTTTAGAGGGATTATTAAGTAAAAAGAAAGATTTTATTGGAAAAAGATCTTTGACCAGAAAAGCATTTACTGCTGAAGACAGACAAAAAGTTGTTGGAGTTGTTCCTTTAGATAAAAAAACAAGTATTCCAGAGGGTTCACATTTAGTCAAAGACTCAAATGCACCACTACCAAATCCTAAATTAGGTTATATCTCAGCATCTTGCTGGAGTGTTGAATATGATAATCCATTTTCTTTAGCCATATTAAAAGATGGAAAAAATATGATTGGTGAAAAGTTATTTGTAATGTCACCACTTAAAAATAAAGTAATTCCTGTTGAGATAGTTTCTTCACACTATGTTGATCCAAAAGGTGAAAGGGTTAGATCATGAGTTTAATATCAGCTTTAGCAAATGTTCATTCAGAAGGTCAATTTGGTGATTATGAAGGTAAAAATGAAAATGATCTTTTAAAAATCTATGAGATAAAGAATTTATTAATAGTTCAAATAGTTCAGTATAAAAACTCTACAATTTCGACTGAAAGTATTGATATCGATGGTTTAAAATTAAAAGAGGAACCACTAAGTGTATCAAATAATAATGATACAAGAATTTTGTGGAATGGACCAAAAAATTGGCTTTTGGTCTCAAATAAAAAAGATTTACTTACAAATATTTTACAAAACTTTAAAGAAACAGATTTTGCTATAACAGATCTGTCTCATTCAAAAGCTATAATTGAAATAGAAGGTCAAGAAGTAAAAGAAGTTTTAAAGAAAGGATGTCCCTTTAATTTTAATATATTGGAAAAAAATAAATCAATAAATTCTACTTATAATGGAATAGCATTTACAGTTGATATGATAGACGACAACCCTGATAAAGTTAGATTGTTTGCTTTAAGAAGTTTTGGAGAGTCTTTGTATCACTCCATTACTGATGCATCCCTAGAGTTTGGTTATAAATCTCTGTAACTAAAATATTTAATTAAAATCTTTAATCTCTTGTTGCAATGTAAACACCAATTGAGGTGATTAAAAACCCAATTAAATCTAAATTAGTCAAATTCTCATTTAAGAATAACCACGCCATAAATGCAGAAGTTGCTGGTATTAAAAAAAATATGGAAACTGTTTTGCTGGCTGAATTATTTTTAATTAAGTACATCAATATTGTAAAAGCACCAAATGATACTAAAAATATTTGATGACTCATTGCAATTATAAACGTTTGTGTAAAATTAATATAAGGATCTACAAATAAAAATATTATTAATAAGTGAAATACACATCCACCTAGTGCTTGATAAGTATTACTCACGGATAGAGGCAAATTATTACTTAATTTTTTTTGCCACAAAGTAGAAAATGTAATTGCAAGTAATGCTATAATTGTTGCAACTAGTCCTGCTGCTGGTATTTTAGATCCTATATCAAAACCTAAAACAAGTGCTGCACCAACAAATCCCAATAAAACCCCCACCCATTGTTTTGCAGAAACCTTTTCATTTAAAATTGGTCCACTTAAAGCATTTGTAAGAATTGGTTGTAAGGTTACTATTAATGCTGCAATTCCCGTCGGCATACCAATTGAAATTGAATAAAAAACACCTCCAAGATAAAAACCATGAAAAAGTACTCCACTAAAAAAAGATTCAAAAAAATTTCTTTTGTTAACCAAGATTTTTTCTTTTGAATAAAGAGAAAATAAAAAAAACCCAAAAGCTACCAAAGCAAATCTAAAAGCAAGTGCAGCAAATGGATCACTGTTGTCTATGATTGGCTTTGTTGTAATAAAAGCAGATGACCACAATAAAATAAAAATGAATGGAAAAATTTTGACCATTGTTGACTTATAATTCAAATATTTAATTAGTATTACAAATAACAACCAAAATGAACTAATTCTACCTTGAGTTGATTCTCATAATCAGTATTAATTGATTAAGTTTTTTATGAAATATTTAAAAATTTATTTTTTAATCGTATTTTCTATATCTTTATCTGGATGTATTCAGTCGACAGCATTACTAGGCCCTGGAGTTACAATTGCCACAACAGGCAACATTATGCAGGCTGGTTTTCAATATGGAGCTAATACAGCAATCAAAAATGAAACTGGCAAAGATGTTCTTACACACTTTAAAGATGTTGTGGAGGAGGAGCAAGACAATAAAAAACTTGAACTGAAAATAAAAGATATAGCCACCAATACAATTGAAAAAGTTAAAAAAAAGTTATTAATAAATTAACTTAAAATATCTAATACAATAAGTTTTTCTTGTTTAGTTTCTTTGCACCACATTTCATAACTTTCACAGATTCTCCAAAGATGATCAAAAGCTCTTTGAGATATTTCCAAAGGAAAATGACTTTTTGTGTAGTAAAGTTTTGGTATTTTCATCAAAAATTTAACCATAGAATCTTTTTGTATTTCTAAAAGCCTCATAGTTTCGTCATTAACTTTTTTGCCTGTAATTTTATCAACAAAATCATTATTCTTTAATTCTAAAAACCATTTATCATGAAACTCACCTGAACTAATTAAATCATAATCTTTTGTAGTCATAAAAACTTCAAAAGCCTGGATATTAGTCATTTCAGAATTTTCATTTTTAATCTTTACAACTTGAGAGTAAATTAATTCAGCAACTCTTAAAACGTAAGGCTTATCATTATCAACTGACATAAATTATCTTTTATGTTTAGCCATTGCAGAATTTGCAAGTATTAAATTAGGATCTAAAAAAATTTTAGAGGATCTGACATTGTTAAAAGATTTAAATGCAAAAATTGCAATTGGAAGCTCTGTACATCCTAATATAATTTTTTTACATTTCATTTTGATCAATTCATTAATTGCAGGCTGTATTGCTTTTGCTGCAGCTTTCACATTACCCATCTTGACCAATTTTATTGCTTTATTCACAGATTTTTTTTGAAGATTTTGAGATGGTTGAATTAAATCGTAATCTTTATTAAAAAATTTATCATAAACACCAGTTTTTAACGTCCCTTCAGTGGCCAATAAGCCAACTTTTGAATTTTTCTTACAATTTTTTTTTGTAAATTTAAAAACTTCTTTTGGCATATTTATAATTGGAATATTGATTTTCTTTTGTAAATCATCAAACCAATAATGTGCTGTGTTGCATGGAATAACAATGAATTTACATTTATTTTTTTCAAGTAATTTACATCCTTGAAGTAAACTTTTTAAAACGTTTTGATATTTTTTTTTACTTGTGTTGTTAGAAGACCTATTTGATAAATTTTTAGTTTGTACCCCAATAGACTCTGGTCTACCTGGTATATTGGATTTGTTGTAAAGAATGAATAGAGGGTATTCTTGATCAATTTTTCCTCTGTTTAATACTGCAAGCTTGTTGCAAAAATCCAAACCTGCTTGTGTTCCCATTCCTCCTAAGATTCCGATCATATTTTTGAATAATTAATATTAGATTGGTTTATTTATACCTCTCATAAAAACAATAAGTAGGCAACCATTTTTAGTATGAGAGTTGTGTTTTGTGCCAGGTTCAAAAGTTACAAAGTCACCTTTCTTAAATACTTTACCATCTGCATCCTGAAGCTCACCTTCAATTACATAAAACTCTTCATAACCTTGATGAATATGAGGCAAACTTTTAGCACCGGCATCCATTTTTAGAATGTAAGTGCCAAACCCCCCGTTACTTCTGTCATAACTTAATTTGTGCCAGCTCATTCCTTCAACTGGTTTGCCATAATTATCAAATGGCTGGAAAGTTAAATCGTTTATATTTTTAATGAATCTTTCACTCATATTAATAATACCTACTGTACTATTAATTTATGTATTTGAAAATTGTGTTTAAAGCTTGATTTTATTTTTTGGTATTGGCTAAAACAAATTATTTAAAACTCTAGTTTTAAAAATTATTATCTCAGCCAATAGGAAGTGTGAATATTATGCAGTTTTTAAGTTAACTGCTGAAGGACCTTTAGGACCATCTTCAACATCGAAAGTCAAAGCTTGACCCTCATCTAAACCGTTCATACCAGCATCTCTTACAGCTGAAACATGTACAAACACATCTTTTT
>JAYOZQ010000022.1:0-11296 GCA_038154225.1 Candidatus Pelagibacter sp. | reverse complement strand
CTGAAAATTCAGCTATATATGTTTATACGGGATTTGAATGGAATGTTGAAATGGGCGCTTTAACATTTACACCAAGTTTTGCACCTGGTTTGTATCATAAAGGAGATGGAAAAGATTTAGGCCATGCTCTTGAATTTAAATCTGAAATTCAGTTTTCTTATAATTCCTCAGAGAATTCAAAAATTGGTATATCATATAATCATGTATCTAACGCTAGTATAGGAGACAAAAATCCTGGGGCAAATAGTTATATGTTTAATTTTATTAAAAACTTTTAATAACAGTCATGAATATTAAAGATTGTTATAATTTTAGTGACTTTAGAAAATTAGCAAAAAAAAGATTACCATCACCTATCTTTCACTATATTGACGGTGGTGCAGATGATGAGGCTACTCTCAAAAGAAATACCGATGCATTTAATGATTGTGATTTAATTCCTAATGTCTTGGCTAGTGTAGGTAAACCTGATTTATCAACTACTGTTTTTGGTAAAAAAATCGATATGCCATTATTTTTATCACCAACAGCCATGCAAAGACTTTATCACCACGATGGAGATAAAGCTTCAGCTCGAGCAGCAGAAAAGTTTGGAACCTTTTATAGTATGTCCACCATGGCAAATAATACCATTGAGGAAATTGCTGAAATTTCTAAAGGTCCAAAATTATTTCAACTTTATGTTCATAAAGACCAATCAATTACAGATGATTTAATCGAGAGATGTAGAACATCTGGCTATGATGGGATGTGTTTAACGGTAGATACATTAGTTGCTGGAAACAGAGAAAGAGATCACAGAACTGGTTTTACTACTCCTCCAAAACTTACTCTTCAAAGCTTAATGAGTTTTGCAATGAGACCTGAGTGGGTTTTTAATTATTTTACTCATAAAAAATTTGAATTATCTAATGTTGCTAAGAAAACAGATAAAGGAACTAATATTGCAAAGTCAGTAATTGAATATATTAATGAACAATATGATCCAGCTATGAACTGGAAGGATGCAGAGTATTGTGTAAAAAAATGGAATAAACCATTTGCTTTAAAAGGTGTGATGTCAGTTGAGGATGCAAAAAGAGCAATTGATATTGGTTGCACTGCGATAATGGTTTCAAACCATGGTGGAAGACAATTAGATGGTTCCAGGTCTCCATTCGATCAAGTTAAAGAACTTTCAGATGCAGTAGGGGATAAGCTTGAAATTATTTTAGATGGTGGAATTAGAAGAGGAACACATGTTTTAAAAGCTTTAGCTGCTGGTGCGACCGCATGTAGCTTTGGAAAAATGTTCTTATTTTCATTAGGTGCTGGAGGCCAACCGGGTGTTGAACGTCTCTTGCAGAATATGCATGATGAAATAAACCGAAATATGGTATTAATGGGTTGTAAAAATATTAAAGAATTAAATAGATCAAAATTAATTTATAGAAAATAAGAAATAAGGAGAGATTAAATATGAAATTAGCAGCAAGTCTAAATCGTTTAGGAACAGAGTCAGCATTTAGTGTTTTAGCAGAAGCAAAAAAATTAGAAGCTGCTGGAAATCCAATGATACATCTGGGACTTGGTCAACCTGATTTCAAAACTCCAAAACATGTAGTTGAGGCTGCTAAAAAAGCTTTAGACGATGGACACCATGGATACGTTTTATCCAATGGTATTTTAGAGTGCAGACAAGCAGTTACAAGGTGGATTAAAAAACGATATAATGCCGAAGTAGACCCTGAAAGAATTACTATTATGCCGGGAGGTAAACCTACCATGCATTATGCTATTCAATGCTTTGGAGAACCTGGAGCTGAAATTATACATCCAACCCCTGCATTTCCAATTTATGAGTCTATGATTAATTATACCGGATCAACTGCAGTCCCTTATGATTTAACAGAAGACAAAGATCTAAAATTTAGTGCAGATAAAATTTTATCTTTAATAACTGATAAAACTAGATTGTTAATTTTAATTAATCCTAACAATCCAACTGGAAGTTTTGTTGAAAAGTCAGAAATAGATAAATTAGCTGAAGGATTAAAAAAACATCCTCACGTTACTATTTTAAGTGATGAAATTTATAGTAGACAAATTTTTGATGGTAAAGAAATGCCAACTTTCTTCAATTATCCTGAATTAAGAGATAGATTAATTGTTCTTGAGGGATGGAGCAAAGCGTATTCTATGACTGGTTGGAGATTGGGCTGGAGTTTTTGGCCAGAACAATTAGTTGGTCACATAAATAAATTATTAATTAATAGTGTTTCATGCGTTAATGCAGCTGCTCAGTTTGCAGGGATTGCTGCTTTAGATGGACCAGATGACTCCATTCATCAAATGATGGAAAAATTTACTCAAAGAAGAAAATTAATTTATGACGGCCTGAATAGTTTGCCGGGCATTGAATGTAGTTTACCTGGTGGAGCATTCTATGCTTTTCCTAAAGTTATAGGTACTGGAATGGATGGCTCAGAATTTTGCAAAAGAGCAATGCATGAAGCTGGAGTTGCAATAGTACCAGGAACTGCTTTTGGTAAAACTTCTAAAGATTATGTCAGATTTAGTTTTGCGGCTTCTCAAGATAATATTTCTAATGCATTAGAAAATATTAAAAAAATGCTAGGCTAAGATTATGACAGAGCTAGCGCTACCCAAAATTGATAAAAAAATAATTGAGCGCAAAGACGAAATTGTAAAAAATTTATCAAAAATTTCTGGATCAGATAATGTTTTAAGTCATCCTGATGAGATAAAACCATATGAAACCGATGCACTTGCTGCTTATACGCAAACTCCATTATCAGTAATTTTACCAAAAGACACAAATGAAGTTAGTGAGATATTAAAATATTGTCACAAAGAAAATATTAAAGTGATCCCAAGAGGTGCTGGAACAGGATTATCAGGTGGTGCATTACCATTGCAAGACGCAGTCATATTAGGTTTAGGAAAATTTAATAAAATTCTAGATATTGATTATGAAAATAAGTGCGTAGTAACGCAACCTGGTGTTACAAATTTAGGAATAACGCATGCAGTACAACATAAAGGGTTCTACTATGCCCCTGATCCTTCAAGCCAATTAGCTTGTTCTATAGGAGGCAATGTTGCAGAGAACTCTGGTGGAGTGCATTCTCTTAAATATGGAACAACTACAAATAATATTCTAGGTGTTGAAATGGTTTTAATGGATGGAACTATTTGTAGATTTGGAGGAAAGACATTAGATCAGGAGGGATATGATTTAATGGGTTTAATTTGTGGATCTGAAGGATTGCTTGGTGTCGTTACAGAAGTGACGGTTAAAATTCTAAAAAAACCACAAGTAGTAAAAGCTGCATTAATTGGTTTTCCATCTATTAAAGAAGGAGGAAATGCTGCATCAGAAATTATATCTAATGGAATTGTTCCAGCTGGTATGGAAATTATGGATAAAGCTTTAATTGAAGCAACAGATAATTTTAGTAAAGCAGGTTACCCACGTGATGCTGAATTATTATTAATAGTTGAACTGGATGGTACAGAGTCAGAAGTTAATGAATTGTTAAAAAAAGTTAGTGAAATTTCAAAAAAAAATAACTGCTCTAGTCTTAAATTGAGTAAAAATGAAGAAGAAAGATTAAAATTTTGGGCAGGAAGAAAAGCAGCTTTTCCAGCTTGTGGAGCAATGGCTCCTGATTATTATTGTATGGATGGAGTTATTCCAAGAGGAAAACTTGCTGAAGCCTTATTAGAGATTAGAAAATTATCTGACAAATATAAATTATTAGTAGCTAATTGTTTTCATGCTGGTGATGGAAATCTTCATCCACTTATAATGTTTGATGGCAGTGATAAAGAACAACTAAGAAAAACAGAGGAGTTTGGTGCAGAAATACTAAAGCTTTGCGTAAAACTTGGTGGGGTTATCACTGGAGAACATGGAGTGGGAATAGAGAAAAGAGAATTAATGTGTGAAATGTTTAATGATAGAGATATCCAACAACAATTAGACATAAAAAAATCATTAGATGAAAAAAATTTATTAAATCCAGGAAAAGTTTATCCTATTTTAAGAAAATGTGCAGAGGAAGGAAGGGTTCATGTCCACAAAAATGAAAATAAATTCCCAGATCTTCCAAGATTCTAATAATACTTATTACCCAAAAGACGAGGCAGAAGTATCAAATTTAATTAAAGAATTTCATAAAAAAAATTTGCCAACTGAAATAGTTGGAACTAACTCAAAAAGTTTTATTGGAAATAAAACTCAAGCTTCCAATAAAATTTCACTTTCTAAATTATCTGGTATTATTGATTATTTTCCAGAAGAACTATATATAAAAGTTAAAGCTGGCACACCATTAGAGGATGTAGAAAAAGCTTTAGAAAAAAATAATCAAGAATTAGCATTTGAGCCAATTGATTTTGGTTTTATAGAAAATGGAAAATCTAATAAGGGAACTGTTGCAGGTTGTTTGTCATGTAATTATGCTGGCTCTAGAAGATTTAAAGTTGGAAGTGTAAGAGATCACGTTTTAGGATTTCAAGGCATTAATGGCAAAGGAGATATCATTAAATCTGGAGGAACAGTTGTAAAAAACGTAACAGGTTATGATTTGTCAAAATTAGTTACTGGTTCCTTTGGAACTTTGAGTGTTTTAACTGAAATTACTCTTAAAGTTTTACCAAAGAAAAGTTTTTCAAACACAGTAGTGATTGATGTAAAAGATAATAAAACAATTTATGATCTATTTGATAAAATAGCAGGTTCAAGCAGTGAAGTATCAGGTGCTGCTTTTGTTCCAGAAGAACCAAAAGACGAAAATTATTTTAAAAATCGAGATAAAATTTTTAAATTTAATGATTTAGATTTTAAAGGTTCATTTTTAGCATTTAGAGTAGAAGGAGATAAAGTTTCAATTAATGAGAAAATTAAATCTTTGACAAAAGAGTTGCAATTAAACACTTTTAAAACTTTCCTGCTGGATACTTATCAATCAGAACCATTTTGGAAAAAAATAAATAATTTGGAACTTTTTGAAACTACAAAAAATAATTTGATGAGAATAGTTATCGAACCATCTAATGGATCAAAGATGATGAAGTATTTGGGCAATAAATTTAAGTATTATATTGATTGGTGTGGGTCTTTATTTTGGGTTGAGGTACCAGCAAAAAAAAATATGAAAATAAAAGAAATTAAGAAAACTACTAAAGAGTTCGGTGGATACTTAACAATTATAAAAACATCAGCAGATTATGATTATGAAGAGTCAATTTTTACAATTGATGATGTTCGACTAATAATTTCTAAAAAGATTAAAGAAAGTTTTGATCCAAAAAGAATTTTAAATCCTGGAAAAATGTATAGAGGAGTTTAATGCAAACAAATTTTTCAAAAAAACAATTAGAAGATAAAGATAATTTAGCTACTGAAAAAATATTCAAACAATGTGTTCATTGTGGAATGTGTAACGCCACATGTCCTACCCATCAGTTATTAGGAGACGAGCTTGATGGACCAAGAGGAAGAATTTATTTAATAAAAGATATGTTGGAAAATAATAAAAAACCAACAGAAAAAGTTGTTAAACATATTGATAGATGTCTTTCATGTTATAGCTGTATGACCACATGCCCTGCTGGTGTAAACTATATGCATATCATTGATCATGGGAAAAAATATATTGAAAAAAATTATGAAAGATCTTTTTTTGATAAATTGATTAGACATTTTTTATCAATAACTCTTCCTAATACAAAAGTTTTTAGATTATCAAGTTTTTTAGTGAAGCTAAGTAAGCCTTTCAAATTTTTAATGCCATCAAAAATTAAAGATATGATGGAATTAATGCCAACTCATTTTCCAAAAAAACAAATTGAAAATAAAGAAATTTATAAAGTTAAAGGTAAAAAAAGAATTGCTAGAGTGGCATTATTAACTGGTTGTGTTCAAAAAGAAATTTCTCCACAAATCAATGAAGCAACAATTAGATTATTAAATAGACACGGGGTAGAAGTAGTGGTTCCTAAAAAAATTCGTTGCTGTGGATCTTTAAATCATCACCTAGGAAAAGAGGATGATGCTCACCAGGACTTTAAAAATAATATTAACATTTGGTACGAAGAACACCAAAAAGGCAATTTAGATGCAATTTTGTCTAACACCTCTGGATGCGGAACTACAATGAAAGATTACGGATTTATTTTTAGAGACGATAAAGAATTAAGCAAAAAAGCAAAAGTTATCTCAAGTTTAACTAGAGATATTTCAGAATATATTTTTGAAAGTATAAAATTAGATATCAAAACAAAAAATAAGAAATATAAAGTTGCATACCATTCAGCATGCTCAATGCAACATGGTCAAAAAGTCCACTCTCAACCGATATCTCTTTTAGAAAAAACAAATAATGAAATTCTTGAAATTCCAGAAGGACACATTTGTTGTGGTTCAGCTGGAACTTATAATATTTTACAGTCTGAAATTGCAAAACAATTGCTATCAAAAAAAGTTAATAATATTGAAAGTTTAGAGCCTGATTTTATTTCAACAGGAAATATTGGTTGTATTACCCAAATTTCTCATGGTACAAAAGTTCCTATTCTGCATACAATCGAAGTTTTAGATTGGTATACGGGAGGTCCAAAACCTGAAGTGCTACAAAGGAATTAATTATGAAAAAGATATTAGTTACAAGAAAGTTACTTAAAGAGTGTGAAGATAAAGCCCAAAAAACTTTTGATGCAAAATTAAATTCTAATGATGAACTTTATTCTCAAACAAAATTAATTGAATTAAGTAATGGTTGTGATGCGGTACTAACATCTTTAACAGATAAGATGGATGAAGACACAATCAATAAACTTCCAGACACAGTAAAAGTCATTTCAAATTTCGCAGTTGGTTTTGGAAACATCGATTTAGAAGCAGCCAAAAAAAGAGGCATAGCAGTAACCAATACTCCTGAAGTTTTATCAGATGCCACCGCTGAGATTGGTATTCTTCTTATTTTGGGGGCATGCAGAAGAGCTGCTGAGGGAATTGAAGCAGCAAGAGAAAGTAATTGGAAATGGTCTGCAGATTATTTAATTGGAAAACAATTAACTGGATCTAGACTTGGTATTTTGGGCATGGGTAGAATTGGTCAAAAAATTGCTAAAATTGCAAAATCACTTGGAATGATAATCCATTATCATAATCGCTCAAAATTAAGCGAAGATAAAGAGCAAGGAGCCATTTATCATGATAGTTTAAAAAGTCTTTTCTCGGTTTCAGATGTATTATCAATCTGCTGTCCTGCAACAAAAGAAACTATAAATTTAATTAACAAAGAAACTGTCGAATATTTTCCTAAAGGTGCGGTAATCACAAATGTTGCACGAGGAGATATTGTAGATGATGAAGCTTTAATTGATGCTTTAAATAGAAGAAAAATTTATGCGGCAGGCTTAGACGTTTATAAGAATGAGCCAAATTTAAATCCAGGATATTTAAAAATTAAAAGTGCTTTTATTTTACCTCATCTTGGAAGTGCAACTAAAGATACAAGAACTGCAATGGCTAATTTGGCAATAGATAATATTGATGAATTTTTCAACACGGGAAATTGTAAAAATAAAGTAAATTAAATCTTTATTTATGAACAAGCCTGTATTAGCTCAATCTAAAGCTATTACAATTTTTATTGTTTTTGCTCTAGGTTATTTTATTTCAACTTTATTAAGAGCAATTACAGCTACTATCTCGCCAGAGTTAGTTTCAGAATTTAACCTTACATCAGGTGAACTAGGACTTCTGGGAGGAGGATATTTTTTAGGATTTGCAAGTGTTCAAATTCCTTTAGGATATTTGTTAGACTCTAAAGGTCCTCGAAAAATTGTTTCATATTTTTTATCTTTATCTATCGTTGGACTTATTCTATTTGCAACTGCTCAAAACTTAACAATGCTTTTAATCTCAAGAGTTCTAATTGGAGTTGGAGTTGGTGCATGTTTGATGGGACCATTGACTGCTTATCGAATTTGGTTTCAAGATGAAACTCAGCAAAGAGCAAATTCATGGATGTTAATGGTTGGTGCTATAGGAATGCTATCATCTAGTTTACCTGTTCAGTTTTTTTTGCCAATCATAGGTTGGAGAGCAATATTTTTATCTTTAGCACTACTAACATTGGCTTGTATAATTTTAATAGTAATTTTTATTCCAAAGTGGCAGCCAAAAAGCATTGATAACAAACACTTAAATGAAAGCAAGTTAAGTACTGTTTGGAAAAATCCTTTGTTTAAAAGTTTGGTTCCAATGGGATTTTTTAGCTACGGAGGTCTCTTTGCTATTCAAACTTTGTGGGCTGGACCGTGGATGATTAGAGTATCTGGATATACTCCTGAGGAAAGCGCTCAAGGACTTTTTATAATTTATCTATGTATGTTAATTTCATTTTTAGTTTGGGGTTATTTTGTTCCAAAATTTTCAAAAAATGTAAATGATGCTATTAGGTTATTGAAAATTGGTGCACCATTAAGCTTGTGTGTGCTCATGTTAATAATTTATTTAGGTCCAAAAGCAGGATCTATTCATTGGGCTCTTTTTATAGTTAGTTCTATTTTTTTATCACTTACTCAACCAGCTGTCGGCATGGCTTTTTCACTTTCTAATGCAGGAAAAGCTCTCACATCATTTAATTTATTAATTTTTATTGGTGCTTTTTTTATTCAGTGGATAATTGGTTTAATCATTGATGCAGGAATTGCTTTCAATTTATCAGAAATAGATTCATTTAAAGTAGCAATGACCTTTGTGCTCATCACATCTTTACTTTCTTATTTGTTTTTCTTAAGGAAGGTTAAGATAAATTAATTTATGATAAGTGTTTGTATATTGTAGTTCTAGATACACCAAGTTTTCTAGAAGCAACCGAGATATTATTAGTCTCTGCAAAAGTAGATCTAATTAAAATACATTTCTCTCTTTTTATTTTTTTATCTTTGCAGTTATTGCATGCATATGTTTTATTTTTGACTATTAATTCATGTGTTTGATTAGGTTTTAAATTTTGATTTTTAATAACAAAAACTGATGATCCTAAATAATCAGCTATTTTTAAAACTTTATTATTTAAAAGATCAGAAGCAATCGAAGAAAATGAACTAGTAAAAATGTTATTAAAATTTTGATTTTTTAAATCAACGAGACCATGTAACATTATTTTTGCATTTGTATTTGATCCAACAATCAAACCATCTCCATTAATTGCAAGTAGCCCTACACTTGTTGTTGAAAGATATTCTTGTCTAGGATGAAAAGACAAAATTAATTCATTAGAGAATTTATTTATAAAAAGTTTTGTTTCTATACTTCTTGTTGCAAGATTTACTAACGCCAAAGTATGTTGTTCTCTTGACCTCGCATCTGTAGATGCATCAATAATTCCTATAATTTTACCGTCGTAGTTAGTAATTGGACTTGCAAAACATGATAGTTTTTCATGATCAGTAAAAAAATGTTCTTTACCTGAAACTATAGTTGATTTTTGTATTTCAACTGCCAATCCTAAACCATTAGTTCCACAAACTTTTTCTGCCCATATAGATCCAGGGATAACTGATTTTCCAACGTCTGTTTGAAGGCATGTTTTATCATAAATGGTATCTAGAACTAACCCCTCGTTATCAGAAAAAGCTACCATAAAGTTTGTTCCAGCCACTTGAGAATATAAAAGTTCTAACTCTGGAATAACAATTTTTCTTAAATCTTCTTTTTCTTCTCTAATTTGGTCAAGTTCCTGGCTTGATATCACACTTTTTTTTGGACCTTTAAAAGGATCAAGTCCATTTGAAATACATCTTGCCCAGCTATCCGAAATCTCAGAACCCATATCAATTGATTGCATTCCTCTTTTTTTTAGAATTGATTTAAATTCTTTATCTATGAGAGCCATATTGTTCATATTCTTAACATTAAGTTTTTTTAGGCAACATAACAACCAACCTAAGGTTGTATTTGTTAATTAATTGGACAACTAAAAGTGAAATTGACTCCTTTACTATACTAAACTTTAATAACGTTCAGAATAATTATTAAGGGAGAATTTAATGAAAGCACAAGTTTTACACAAGTACGACCCAGAAATGAAAGAAAAAGTATGGGTAACAGAACAAGAAATGCCAGATCCAAAGTTAGAAAAATCATCAGATGTGATTGTTAAAATAGGTGCTGCAGGAGTTTGCAGAACTGACTTACACATTATCGAAGGTGTTTGGAAACATATCCAAGATCCAGATGATAAATTATTACCTTGCGTGATGGGACACGAGAATGCCGGGTGGATTGAAGAAGTTGGAAAGGATGTAACAAATTTTAAAAAAGGAGATCAAGTTATTTTACATCCATTGATTTCTGGAACAGATGGAACATGTTTAGATTGTAGACGTGGAAATGATATGCACGCAGAGGCTGGAGCTTTTCCAGGATTGAACATTAAAGAAGGTGGATATGCTGAACTACTAAAAACTAGCGTTAGAAATTTAATTAAACTACCTAAAGTTTTAGCTCCTAAGGACGTTGCACCTTTCTCTGATGCTGGATTAACTGCATATAGAGTTGTTAAGAAAGCTTCAAGACATTTATTACCAGGACAAAACTGTGTAATCATTGGGGCTGGTGGATTAGGGCATATTGCAATCCAATGTTTAAGAGCAATGTGTGCAGCTAATATAATTATAGTTGAAAAATCCAAAACAGCACTTGATCATGCCATGCCTTTAGGAGGAGATGAAGGTGTATTAATAGATGGCAATGAGGTTGAAAGAATAATGGAACTTACAAATGGTAAAGGTGCTGAAGCTGTAATTGATTTTGTTGGTGAAAAAGGATCAACATCAATGGGCTTAAATATGACCGGTGGTGGTGGATACTACTACATTGTAGGTTACGGAGAGGAAATAAAAATTTTAGCAGTAGATGTAATTATTGCTGAAAAAAACATAGTAGGAAATTTAGTGGGAACGTGGTCTGAGTTATATGAACTTATGGAATTAGCCAACAAAGGTTTGGTTAAGCTATCCATGCAAGAATATAAATTAGGCGATGCTAATAAAGCGCTTCATGATCTTAACGAGGGTAAAGTTAAGGGACGAGCTGTTTTAGTTCCATAACAACATAAAGGGGAGAGAAAATGAAAATAATAAAAACTTGCCTAAGTGCTGCAATATCAAGTGTTTTGATATTCAGTCCGATGGCATATGCTGATAAGTGGAGCGATCAATTTCCACATATCAAAGCTACTGGAGATATTCCTGGTGATTGTTCTTATGAAGA
>JAYOZQ010000021.1:8661-11364 GCA_038154225.1 Candidatus Pelagibacter sp. | reverse complement strand
TCATACCATTATTTTTTTGCCAAGCACCTCTCATATAATCCCAAAATGTATATCCCTCTTTATCTTCATTAAAGTGTCTGTAAACATCATTGAAACCAAGATTTAACATTTCTCTAAATTTTTTTCTAATTTCAAGTCTATATAAAGCGTCGTCTTCGAAGCTTTTAACATTATAAACATCTTCAGCAGCTGGAATAACATTGAAGTCTCCAGCTAAAATGATGTTTTGATTTTTTTTAGATAAAGTTTTTAGTTGTTTGATAAGTTGATCCATCCAATTTTTTTTATAATCATATTTTTCTGTGTCTACTGGATTACCATTAGGTGTATAGATATTTATTAATTGAATAACTTTTTTTTTATATTCAATTTCTGCAGAAATTATTCTTGATTGTTTTAACTTATCTTTGATTAAATCAGTTCTGACATTATTTAACTTACCTTTAGATATGATGGCGACACCATTATAGCTTTTTTGACCAAAAACATGGCTTTCATAATCCATTGAGGCAAAATCATCATAAGGGAAATTAACATCTTCAGTTTTAATTTCTTGCATCATTAAAACGTCAGGTTTGTATTTTAGAAGATAACTTTTGATATTTTCTATTCTGGCCCTTACTGAGTTAACATTCCAGGATGAGATAATCATTAAAGTGAGAATGAAACACCACAGCCACAAGAAGATTTAGTTTGTGGGTTAGAAATCTTAAATGACTCACCAATAAGCTCAGATACATAATCAACCTCAGAACCTTTTAATAAATCTGCTGAAGTTTTATCAATTAAGATGTTTTCAAAATTTAAATCATCATCATTTTTGGATTTTTCAAATGTAAATTCATATTGAAAACCTGAACATCCTCCGCCCTTAATAGCGATTCTAAAAAAAGATCCATCATCTTTTTTAGATAATAAATTTGCTATCTGTTTTAGAGCATTATCTGTAAATTTAATTTCTTTAATCATTACTGAACACTGATAATACTAATATAATACTTAATTATTTAAATTAAAGGATGAAAAAACACTCTCAGTTAGGCGTATTTAAAAGTAAAGGAAGACTTAGTAATGAAGCAACTTCTAAATATAGATCACCTTTTCAAAGAGATAGAGATCGAATAATTCATAGTGCTTCATTCAGAAGATTGAAACATAAAACCCAAGTTTTTGTAAATACTGAGGGAGATCATTTTAGAACAAGAATTACCCATTCTATAGAAGTTGCGCAAATTGCAAGATCAATAGCAAAATATCTAAATTTAAATGAAGATTTAACTGAGACTTTAAGTTTGGCTCATGATTTGGGACATACTCCATTTGGTCATGCTGGCGAAGATGCTTTAAATGAATGCATGGAAAACTTTGGAGGCTTTGATCACAATTTACAGACACTAAGAATTGTTATGTTTTTAGAGAATAAATATTTTAAGTTCAAAGGTCTAAATCTATCAATTGAAACTCTTGAGGGATTATTGAAGCATAATGGACCTGTTGAAGATACAGATTTGGTAAATAGTTTAATTGGACTTAAAACTTTTAAAAAAAGAATTAATTTTAACACATATCCTTCGTTAGAGGCTCAAATCTCGGCCATATCAGATGATATAGCTTACAATAATCATGATATCCAAGATGGCATTAAGGCTAATTTATTCAAACTTGAAGAACTCATAGAGATAGATTTTTTTAAATCAATTTATTTAAAATATAAAAATAAAATTAATAAAACTAATTATAAAATTGCAACATATCAAATAGTGAGAGACTCAATTGATTTGATGATTAGAGATTTATTAACTAATACTAAAAAAAATCTAAAGAAGCATAAGATTAAATCAATTAAAGATATAGGGATAGCAGGTAAACCTTTAGTCAGTTTTTCAGAGAAAATACAAAATTCAGAGAGAGAAATTAAATCATTCTTAAGAACTAAAATGTATCAAAATAATTCAGTATTGAAAAAAAATCAAAAGGGCAAATTAATTGTGAAGAAATTATTTAATATAATTAAATTAAATCCTAGAAAATTTATCTCTAAAGATCATTTGACTAATGACAAATATAGAGCTATTTCAGATTTTATTTCAGGAATGACTGATCGTTTTGCTATTAACTTATATAATAATTTTAAATGAATATTTTTGAACTTTATTTAGATAAAATAAAATCAACAATAGTTGATTTACAAAAGAAAGATGAGCTTATTATTCCCGATACATTAAATGGAATTAGCGCTGAAATACCACCAGCTAAATTTGATTGTGATATTTCAACCAATGTTGCTATGGTTCTTTCAAAAATAAATAAAAAATCTCCATTAGATCTTGCTGAAAAAATTTCATTATCTTTAAAAAACAATGACTCACTTATACAAAACATAGATGTTGTTAAACCTGGTTTTATAAATATTAAATTTAAACCAGTTTTTTGGTCAAATTTTATTGAAGATATTATTGCTAATTCAAAAACATTTGGCATTAATAAAAAAGAAAAAAAACTTAATTATCTAGTTGAGTTTGTCTCAGCTAATCCAACGGGTCCTTTACATGTTGGGCATTGTCGGGGAGCAATTTTGGGTGATGTAATCTCAAATGTATTACTTTTTAATAATCACAAAGTAATAAAAGAATATTATGTAAATGATTACGGCAATCAGATTATTAATTTTACTAAATCTGTTTATTTTAGAATCCGAGAAGT
>JAYOZQ010000021.1:7410-8561 GCA_038154225.1 Candidatus Pelagibacter sp. | reverse complement strand
GATGTTGCGTATCATAAAAATAAAGTTGATCGTAAATTTGATTATTTGATTAATATTCTTGGTGCAGATCATGCTGGCTACATTAAACGAATATCATCATCAGTGGATGCACTTTCTGCAACTAAAAATAAATTAATTTGTAAGATTAGTCAGCTTGTAAAATTAATAAAAGATAAGAAACCATTTAAGATGTCTAAAAGAAAAGGGGATTATATTACAGTTGATGATTTAATTTCAGAAGTTGGTAAAGATGCCACCAGATTTATAATGTTAAATAGAAGTAGTGATGTTGAGTTAGATTTTGATTTTGATGCAGTAAAAGAAAAATCTAAAGATAATCCACTCTATTACGTTCAATATTGTTATGCTAGAATTTCATCTGTATTTAGACATTTGGATAAAGATTTAGATAAAGATATCATTATAGATAATTATAATTTTGAATATTCTTCAGATGAAATTAAAATTTTAAAGAAAATATCAGAATGGCCAAAATGCATAGACTCAGCAAGTACAAAACTTGAACCTCATCGTATACCAATATATTTATATGAGCTTGCAGCTGAATTTCATTCTTACTGGAACCTTGGTAAACAATTTCCTGAAAAAAGATTTATAAATGATCAAAAAAATATTTCTCCAGATAAATTAATTTTTCTTAAAGCAATTGCAAATGTTGTTAAGTCAGGAATGGATATAGTTGGTGTAGATTCTCCAACTAAAATGTAATGTTAAAAGAAATTAAATATTTAGTATTTATTGTTATCATCTCAATATTTATTTTTTTCACAGGCAAGTATTATTTTTCAGATGAAAATATAAAAAATTCATACAGATCTTATAATAATATAGATGAAAAAGTTAAAATCTATTCTAAAAAATTACCACTGTTAAAAAATGATACAGAAAATATTATTGAATATGTGAAACAAACAGACAAAAAAAAGAAGAAAAAATTCAATTTTTGGAAACTTTTAGAAAATGATTAAAAACAGAAGAGCCTTCATTGTAGGAATTAAATCACTTCAATTATCAAAAAGTGAAATATATTTTTTAAAGAGATATAAACCTTGGGGTGTAATATTGTTTTTAAGAAATATTAAATCAATTAAACAAACCAAAAATTTAACAGATAATATAAGAAAGATTTT
>JAYOZQ010000021.1:0-7310 GCA_038154225.1 Candidatus Pelagibacter sp. | reverse complement strand
AATGTAAAAACTGTCTCTAAAATGGGTGATCTATGCATAAAACTATTTAAGAATAATGCTATAGGTACAATAATAAAGCACATCCCAGGACATGGATTGGCCAAAGTAGATAGTCATAACTTTACTCCTGTAGTCGATAAATCAATTAAACATCTTCAAAAATATGATTTTAGTACTTTTAAAAAGAAAAATTGTTTTTTTGCTATGACAGGACACGTTATTTATAAAAATTTAGATGAACTAAATACTGCCACTCATTCAAAAAAAGTAATTAAATATATAAGAAAAAAAATAGGTTTTAAAAATATTATAATTTCAGATGATCTTTCAATGAAAAGCTTAAAAAATAACATGAAAGAAAATACAATTAAAGCTTTCGAGGCAGGATGTAACTTGGTTCTACACTGTAATGGCAATCTCAACGAAATGAAGATTGTTGGTAACAATTCACCCTTGATAAGTAGCTTTATATCAAAAAAAACATCACAATTTTATAAGATTTTAAGTTAATATTTAATTATGCCTGAGTCTGATTCTGTCTTATTTAATGTAGATATAAATAATTATAACGGCCCATTAGATGTATTACTTGATTTAGCCAAAGCTCAAAAAGTTGATTTAGAAGAAATTTCAATAACTAAACTTGCTGATCAATTTCATGATTACATTACCAATGAAAAAGAATTAAATTTAGAAATAGCCTCTGAATACCTGTTAATGGCTACATGGTTAGCTTATTTAAAATCTAAATTATTATTACCAGGTACACCAGAAGAAGAATTTAAAGTTCAAGAAGTTGCAGAAAAACTAAAATTGCAACTTAAAAAATTAGAACTTATTAGGTTACTGTCAGAACAAATGTTAAAAAGAAATCGATTGGGTAGAGAAATTAGAACACGTGGAATAAAAGGAAACATCAGATCTATTTATAGCTCAGAATATAATGTAAGTTTATTTGAACTCTTGAAAGCTTATTCATCAATAGTGATGACTAAAGATTTTCAAACCATGAGTATTCCTAAATTACCTGTATTCACAACAGAAGATGGCATCAAAACTATAAAACAGTTTCTTGGTAAATTGATGGATTGGAAAAATATAAATGATTTAATTCCAAGTAATTTTAAGAATGGCTCCAGATATAAAAGAACTGGTAAAGCAGGGATTTTTGCTGGATCATTAGAATTAGTTAAAGAAGGCAATCTTTCAATTAAGCAAGACAATTTATTTGATGAAATTTATATAAGAGAAATTAATGATTAAAAAAGAAAAAGTATCAAAAGATAATATAGTTAAGTTTCCTTCAAAACTTACTGATCTAGAAAGAGAAATTGAGGCAGTAATTTTTGCAGCAGCTGAGCCATTAGATGTTGATACAATTGAAAGTAAAATATCTAAAAAAGCAAATGTTGCTCAATCATTAGAAAAATTACAAAATGAATATTCTAATCGTGGCATAAATTTAGTTTGCATAAAAGATAAATGGTCTTTTAGAACCTCACCTAAACTTTCAAATTTAATGACCCAGGAAAAAACTGTTGAAAAAAAATTATCCCGTGCTGCAATAGAAACTCTAGCTATTATTGTATATCACCAACCCGTTACCAGAGCGGAAATTGAAGAAATACGTGGTGTTGCATTTGGAACAAATACCTTAGAAATTTTAATGGAACTAGATTGGGTTAAACCGGGAGGTCGTAAAGATGTACCAGGCAAACCTATTCAATATTTAACAACCGATGGTTTTTTAAGTCATTTTAATTTACAAAAATTGTCAGATCTTCCAACAGTGGATGAATTAGGTGCAGCTGGTTTGATCGATAGCACCAGCGTTGATAATGCAATTTTTGGTTCAAGTAAATTTTTTAAAGAAAAACAAGATGAAAAAAAAGAAGATATATATTCTAATATCGATGAAATGCTAAATAGCACACTCGATGAAGAGGAAAAAGATTCATAAAAAAGTCACTTTTAAATCCTGAATAAAAAGGTTATAAGTTTTTCATGAGCATAGGAATTTGGCAAATAGCAATAGTTGTAATATTAGTCGTTTTATTATTTGGACGTGGAAAAATCTCTAGTTTAATGGGCGATGTTGCTAAAGGTATAAAAAGTTTTAAAAAAGGAATGGCGTCAGATGTAACTGACGAGAGTGAGCCAAAAAACATATCCGACGATAATAAAGACTCAAATAACAAAGATTAAATTACATGCCTACTATTGGTTGGTTTGAAATTTTAATAGTCGTAGCTATTGCTATTGTAGTACTTGGCCCCAAAGATTTTCCAATAATGTTGAAAAAGGCTGGCTCATGGATTGGTACAGCTAAAAGATACATCAGTGATATACAGAGTGAAGTTTCAAATATTGATGTAGAAGATGAAAAAATAAATGAAATAAAAAAAGATAATAAAAAAAAAGATGAGTAATGAGGAAAATGAAAACGGCTTTATAAGCCATCTAACTGAATTAAGAAAAAGACTCATCCATAGTTTTTTATTCCTGTTTCTATTTTTTATTGGATGTTACTTTTTTGCAGAAAATATATATGGTTTTTTAGTAGATCCTTTTGCTAAAGCAGTAAAAGATGATGGAACTGAAAGAAGATTAATTTTTACTGCATTACAGGAAACTTTTTTAACTTATTTAAAGGTCTCTTTTTTCACAGCTTTTTTTGTAACTTGCCCATTTATTTTAATGCAAATATGGAAATTCATAGCTCCAGGTTTATACAAACACGAAAAGATAGCTATAATGCCTTACTTAATTTTAACTCCTATACTGTTTCTTTTGGGAGGCATGCTCGTTTATTATTTAATTATGCCACTTGCGATTAAATTTTTCTTATCATTTGAAAGCACAGGTCTATCAACTAATTTACCAATTCAACTTGAAGCTAAAGTGAATGAATATTTGTCACTTGTAATGAAACTAATATTTGCTTTTGGTTTAAGCTTTCAATTGCCTGTTGTTTTAAGTTTATTAGCAAGAGTAGGTATTGTTGATAGTCAATTTTTAAAAGATAGAAGAAAATATGTGGTAGTAATTATTTTTGCTGCTGCTGCTTTGTTAACACCTCCAGATCCTATAACGCAAATTGGTTTAGCAATTCCATTATTAATATTATATGAATTATCTATATTTTCTGTAAAATTTATTGAAAATAAAAATTTAGAAAAAACAGATGCATAACATTAAAGATATAAGAAAAGACTTTGCTCTTTTTGCTAAATCACTTGAAAAAAGATCATTAAAAATTGATTTTAAAAATTTACAAAAACTTGATGAACAAAATAGACAACTTATTCAAGAAAAAGAAGCATTAGAAAAAGAAAAAAAAGATATCTCAAAATCTAAAGATGAAGCATTGTTTAAAAGATCTAAAGAAATTTCCTCTGATTTAGAAAAAGTTTCAGACAAACAAAAAAAAGTTAAAATTGAATTAGACAATATATTATCTAATATTCCAAATATTCCTCATGCCGATGTTCCAGATGGGAAAGATGAAAATGACAATGTCGAAATTTCTAAATCAGGTAAGATTCCTGATTTTGATTTTAAGCCAAAATCTCATTATGAACTGGGTGAAAACCTAAAGATGTTAGATTTTGATCTTGCTACAAAAACTACTGGTTCAAGATTTGTTTTTGTTAAAAGTAAATTAGCCCTATTAGAAAGGGCATTATCAAATTTTATGCTTGATACTCATGTAAATCAAAATGAATATCAAGAAATTTCACCCCCATTGATAGCTTCTGATAATACAATGTTTGGTACAGGTCAGTTACCAAAATTTGAAAATGATCAATTTGAAATTAAATTTGATGAAGGCTCAGATAGAAAATTTTTAATACCTACAGCTGAGGTGATATTAACAAATATCGTTAAAGATAAGATTGTTGATCGTAAAGAATTACCATTGAGATTTGTTGCTTCTACACCTTGCTTTAGAAAAGAAGCAGGTAGTTACGGAAAAGATACTAAAGGGATGATTAGACAGCATCAGTTTTATAAAGTTGAGATGGTTAGTATTGTTGAAGAAGAAAAATGTTTAGAAGAGCTAGAACGAATGACTAATTGTGCAACTGATATTTTGGATAAATTAGAATTACCCTATAGAAAAATTATTTTATGTGCAGGTGACATGGGTTTTAGTGCTGAAAAAACTTATGATATTGAGGTGTGGCTACCATCTGAAAATAAATATCGTGAAATTTCATCATGTTCATCATGTGCAACGTTTCAAGGCCAAAGAATGAAAACAAGATATAAGAATGAAAATAAAGAAACACATTTTGTTGGCACTCTCAATGGAAGTGGCCTTGCTGTTGGCAGAACTCTAATAGCTGTTTTAGAAAATTATCAGCAAAAAGATGGATCAATAATCATACCAAAAGTATTACGACCTTATATGAACGATTTAGAAAGTATTTCGATCAATTAAAGTTGTTTTCATTATTAAGATAGTATAATAATTCAGCTAATTTATAAGGAGATTTATGGAAGGTTCAGGAATAGGACAATTTATACCGCTGATTTTAATTTTTGTTATTTTTTATTTTTTCTTAATAAGACCTCAACAAAAAAAAGTTAAAGAGCATAAAGCAATGGTTGAAAGTTTGAAAAGAGGTGACAAAGTTATCACTTCTGGTGGTATTACTGGAACTGTTGAAAGATTAATTGATAACGACAAAGTTGAAGTTGAAATAGCTGACAATGTTAAAGTTGAAATAGTAAAAGCAACAGGCATTCAAGGTCTTTTAAATAATCAAGAAGTCAAAAAATAATCAATTAAAGTAAAGTGCTTTATTTTTCAAAGTTAAGAATTTTATTTATAACTCTATTTTCACTTTTATTTATTTTAATTGCTTCATCAAATTTATTTAAAATAGATGATGATTTTTTTGATAAGAAAATAAATCTTGGATTAGACCTTCAAGGAGGCTCTTATCTTTTGCTTGAAATTGATAATGCTCCTGTCATTGAACAAAAACTTCAAAACTTAACAACAACTATCCGAAATTATTTTAACGAACAAAGTATTAGAATAAACAACATTAAAATTGAAGGTAATAATATTTTTTTTAATACTGATGATCAAAGCAAACAAATAATTATTGATACATTCACTGATGAAAACAGCGATATAAATCCTTATTACCCAAGATTTAAATCACATCAATTAAACATAGAAGACACTGGAGTAAGTTTAAAAGTCAATTTTTCAAAACAAGGGTTAATTAATCTAAAAACCTCATCTCAAGATCAAGCAATTGAAATAGTTCGAAGAAGAATTGATGAAGTGGGTACTAATGAACCCAATATATTAAAAAGAGGAAATAACCGTATTTTAGTCGAACTCCCTGGTCTTGATGATCCTATGAGAATTAAATCACTTTTAGGTAAAACTGCAAATTTAACCTTCAGGTTTGTTACCAATAATGAAAATGACAGTTTTGGAGTTGAAAAGTTAAAGTATGAAGATGGCATAGAAGAAGCAACAGTTAGTAAGAGAATAATTATTAGTGGAGATAATCTTCTAGATGCTCAGCCTCAAATGGACACACAAAACAATCAAACTGTAGTCTCTTTTTCATTAGATAGAGTGGGTGCAAAAAGGTTTGGTAAGGCAACATCAACTGGAATTGGTAAACAACTAGCTATAGTTCTAGATGGTAAGATTATAAGCGCCCCAGTTATTAGAGACACCATTGCAAGTGGTAATGGACAAATTAGTGGAGGATTTACATTTCAATCAGCAACAGATTTAGCGCTGCTACTTAGGTCTGGAGCGCTGCCAGCACCTTTAAACATAATTGAAGAGAGAACAGTTGGTCCTGACTTAGGTCAAGACTCGATAAATGCAGGAATGATCGCTTTAGCGATAGGGTTTCTTTTAGTGATTATTTTTATGTTTATTAAATACAAAATCTTTGGATTAATTACTAATGTTACATTAGTCATAAATTTATTTATTTTACTAGGAATTTTAACTTTATTTGAAGCCACTTTAACTTTACCAGGTATTGCTGGAATTATTTTAACTGTTGGTATGGCTGTTGATGCAAATGTTTTAATCTTTGAGAGAATTAAAGAGGAGCTTAAAGATGAAAAAAATAACATATTAGCATTTGATAGTGGTTATATAAAATCTAGAACAGCAATTATTGATGCTAACATAACTACCTTATTAGCTGCAATTATACTTTTTTTCATGGGATCAGGTCCAATAAAAGGATTTTCAGTTACTCTTGGTATTGGAATATTTACAACTCTATTTTCTGTGTATTTCATAGCAAGACTGTTTACTAGTCTTTATGTTTCAAAAAATAGAAATAAGGAAAAACTAATCTAATGATTGCATTTAATAAATATTATAATCATTTCAATTTTTTATCTGGAATTTTGATTTTATGTTCTTTAATTTTATTAGTTTTTAAAGGACTTAATTTTGGAATTGATTTTAAAGGCGGGACTTTAATTGAGCTAAGATCATCTGATGATAAAATTAATGTCAGTTCATTAAGAGATAAATTTAGTCAAATGAATCTTGGCGATGTATCTGTTAAAAAATTTGGTAATGATACTGATTATTTGGTCAAATTTGAGAATAAAGATAATAAAAAAAATGTCATTGAAGAGATAAAAACAAGTCTTGATAAATCTTTTGGAAATAATTTTAATTTTAGAAGAGTTGAAAATGTTGGACCCAAAGTAAGTGCAGAATTGTTAAAATCAGGAGTAATTGCTATTTCTTTATCATTAGCAATAATGTTATTTTATATTTGGATAAGATTTGAATGGCAATTTAGTCTTGGAGCGATATTAGCATTATTTCATGATGTAATAGTAACGCTTGGAGTCTTCTCTTTGTTTAGTCTTGAAATTAATTTATCAATTATCGCTGCTGTATTAACTATAGTTGGATACTCAATGAATGACACAGTTGTGATTTTTGACCGTGTGAGGGAAAATTTGAGAAAATATTCTGATATAAAAATATTTGAACTTACTAATATTTCTATCAATGAAACTCTATCTAGAACGATAATAACCTCAGCAACTACTTTATTAGCACTACTAGCGATATATTTTTTTGGTGGTGAAATTTTGAAAGGATTTTCTTTAGCAATGATTTTGGGTGTTGTATTTGGTACTTATTCTTCAATTTATATTGCTAATACTGTTTTGGTAAGACTTAAGGTTTCTCAAAAAACTGTTTTGAGAGAGGATGATAAGAGTTAATCATACCAACTATATGTAAAGTTTTTTTATGAATAAAAAACTCTGGGAAGCTTCAAAACAATTAA
>JAYOZQ010000020.1:0-11406 GCA_038154225.1 Candidatus Pelagibacter sp. | reverse complement strand
TTGGATTAGAAGTTAAACCATGGGTCAAAACTTCTCTAGCACCAGGTTCTCAAGTAGTTACTGACTATTTAGAAAAAGCAGGGCTAAATACTTACTTAGATAAATTAGGCTTTAATCTAGTAGGTTATGGTTGCACAACATGTATTGGTAATTCAGGCCCATTACCTGAAAATATTGTTGAAGCTATTCAAAAAGAAAATGTTTATGCAGTTTCAGTTTTATCTGGAAATAGAAACTTTGAGGGAAGAATTTCTCCTCATATTAAAGCAAATTATTTAGCCTCACCTCCATTAGTTGTAGCTTATGCAATAGCTGGTCATATGGAAGTTGATTTGTATAAAGATGCACTTGGCAAAGATAAAGATGGTAATGAAATTTATCTAAAAGATATCTGGCCTTCAAATAAAGAAATTGAAGATACTTTAAAACAATCTTTGAATGCAGAAATGTTTATTGAGAGATACTCAAATGTTTCAGAAGGACCTAGTCAGTGGCAAAAAATTCAAACAGAGGAGAGCAGTATTTACAGTTGGGATGAAGGATCAACATATGTAAAAAAACCACCTTTCTTTGATAATTTGTCAGATGAACCTGAAGGATTTAAAGAAATCAAAGACGCAAGACCTTTATTAATTTTAGGAGACATGGTTACTACAGATCATATTTCACCAGCTGGAAATATCCAAAAAGAAAGTCCAACAGGAGAATATTTTATGGAACATCAAATACTTCCAAAAGATTATAACTCTTATGGATCAAGAAGAGGAAATCATGAAGTGATGATGAGAGGTACTTTTGCCAACATCAGGATTAGAAATGAGATGGCACCTGGAACTGAAGGTGGGTTTACCAAGTTATATCCGGAAGAAAAAGTATTACCTGTTTATGATGCTGTCGTTGAGTATAAAAAAAGAGGAACAGATTTAGTGGTTATTGGGGGTAAAGAGTATGGAACTGGCTCTTCAAGAGATTGGGCAGCTAAAGGAACAAAATTATTAGGCGTTAAGGCAGTGATAGCTGAAAGTTTTGAACGTATTCATAGATCAAATTTAATAGGAATGGGAATTCTACCTTTGCAATTCACAAATGATGTAAATAGAAAAAACTTAAATTTGATTGGCTCAGAATTAATAAGTGTTCTTGATGTTGAAAAAGGTCTTAACCCATCTGATGAGGTAACTATAGAGATAAAATATGCCTCAGGGGATATCAAAAAGGTTAAAACTTTATGCAGAATTGATACAAAAAATGAATTAGAATACTATAAAAATGGAGGCATACTCCAATATGTTTTAAGGAATATGATTTAGTTATGGAAGAGGATATTTCAATTATAAATAGCAACACAAGGCAAGAGAAAGTAAGAAACTTTTTTGTTAATAATAAAAATAAAATTATCTCAACGATAATAATTTTGGTTATTATTTTAGTTGGTGCATACAGTTTTGACAGCTACAAAACGAATAAGAAAAAAGAAATCTCAAATAAATTTAATTCAACTACTTTATCTCATTCAGACAATACTAAAGACTTAACAATTCAAAATTTAGTAGAAATTATTAACGAACAAGACCCAACGTATTCACCTTTATCTCTTTATTTTATTATCGATAACAAGTTAATTTCTAATCAAAGTGAAATAAATAGTTATTTTGATATTTTAATTGAAAAGACTTCGCTCGATGAGGAAATTAAAAACTTAGTTATCTATAAAAAAGCATTATTTAATGCAGATCAAGCTCAAGAAAGTGATTTATTAAATATTTTAAATCCATTGATTAATTCTAAAAGTGTATGGAAATCACATGCTTTATATTTAATGGCTGAGTATTTCTATTCCAAAGATCAAAAACAAAAATCAAAAGAATTTTTCAATCAAATTGCTAATTTAGAAGATGCTAATCCTGATATAAAACTTCAAGCACAAAAAAGATTGAATAGAGATTTGAGTGATTAGATTAACTTTTTTAATTTTTATTTTATTTTTTTTATCCAATTGTTCTTTTAGTGAGAAATCACGTATTTGGAACGATAAAGAAGAAAAAATTGAAAATCAAAATGTAAAGAAACTATTTGCCAAAGAAGAAAAAAAAATTACTGAATTTAACCCTGATCTAAAATTAGATTTATCTAAACTTAAATTTAATAACAGCACCTTAGATAATCAAAATAATTTTGGTGCTCAAATTTATGAAAACTTAAATAAAAAAACTATTTCCTATAAGTTTTCTAAAATTGAAGATCCTAGTAATTTAAATTATAAACCATTGTTTTTAAGTGACGGACTAATATTTTTTGATAAAAAAGGGGCAATCACTAGATATAATAATAGTGGTAAAGTTATTTGGAAAAAAAACCATTATTCAAAGTCAGAAAAAAAGTTAAGACCTAAATTATTCTTTGCATTAGACGGTGAAAATTTATTAATAGCAGATAGTATTGCAAAATATTATTCTATTAATATTAAATCTGGAGAGCTAAATTGGTTAAAAAATGGAGCTTATTCTTTTAATTCTGAAATAAAGAAAGAGAACAATAAGTTTTTTGTTGTAGATTATAATAACACTCTAAGGGCTTTTAGTACAGAAGATGGATCAGAGGTATGGAATTTTCAAACGGAAGACTCTTTTGCAATGTCAGATACAAAAAATTCTCTTATCATCATTGGAGATTTGGTTGTTTTTAGTAATTCCATAGGAGATATTACTGCAGTTGATATTGAATCTGGTTTGATTACTTGGCAACTTCCAACTCAAAGTAGTAATATCATCAATGAGTCTTATAATTTTAAATCTTCTAAATTAGTTTCTGATAATAAATCGATTTATTTTTCAAACAATAAAGGTGAATTTTATTCTATAGATATAAAAACTGGTGTTGCAAATTGGGTTAATGAAATAAACTCTAATATAATGCCCTCAATTATTGGTAATTTGATTTTTACAGTATCTAATGAAGGCTACCTATATGTTTTAGAAAAAAATAATGGAAATATTATTCGTATAACCAATCTCTATAATAATTATAAAGAAAAAAAACGATCAAATATCAAACCAATTGGTTTTACTATAGGTAAAACAAACCTCTACTTAACAAACAATGATGGTAAGATGATCGTAGCAGATTTAGTTACCGGAAGAACTACTAATGTTGTTAAAGTTTCAAATAGTGTGATGTCTGAACCATTTATTTTTAATAAAAATCTATTTGTAATTAAGAATGGCTCTGTTGTTCAATACAATTAAGAATGTTTCTAAAATTTTTAGATAAAATTGGAAGAAAAAAAGTAGTTTTAGACAGAGGACCTTCTCATCCCAGATATCATGAGGCTAAACCATGGATGAATAGATATTATGTTTTGTTTAGATATAGACCGAAGTGGTTTCCATTTAATATCTTAATTCATGAAATGCTGGCCGATGATCATGGGGAAGGTGTGCACAATCATTTATGTCCATATATAACAATAATTTTAAGAGGTGGATATTGGGAGACTACTAAAAAGGGTAAGTTTTGGAGAAAACCTGGCTACATAGGATTTCGTTCAGCAAATGCCCATCATAGAGTTGATTTAAAAGAGGGTACAAACCCTATGACAATTTTTATACCGGGACCTTTTGGATTAAGAAAAGGTTCAAGATCTGAATATGGTATAGATTTTAAGACTAAAAAATGAATTTAAAAAAATTATTTCTAAATCATTGTAAAAAAAATAATTTAGAGATCAATCCCAATCAATTAGAGCTAGTAGACCAACTAAATGATTTTTATAATCTAAATTTTAATAAGTCTTTTTTTAAAAAAATTTTTTCTAAGAAAAACACAAAGCCTGGTTTCTATTTACAAGGTGATGTCGGTGTTGGTAAAACTATGATCTTAAATTTTTTCTATGAAAATTTTAAACTGACTAAACAACGAATTCATTTTAATGAATTTATGATTAGTTTTCATGATTTTAAATTTAAAAATAAAGAAAATAATAATGAAAATATTATTGATAGATTTGTCCAAAAATTAAAAAAAAATTATGAATTAATATATTTTGATGAGTTTCAAGTTACCAATATTGTCGATGCGATGATTTTAGGCAACCTTTTCAAAAAAATATTTAACGAAAATATAAAAGTTTTATTTTCTTCAAATATAAAAATTAATGATCTTTACAAAGATGGATTGCAAAGAGATCAGTTTTTACCATTTATAAAGATTTTAAAAAATAAGTGTTTTCAGGAAAAACTTATTATTGAAGAAGATTATAGAAAATCTCAAAGTGATAAAAATAAAAGATTTTTTTATCCATTAAATTCAATTACTAATTTTAAAGTTAATAAATTTTATCGACAAATAACAAAAGATATTCAAAACAAAGAAAAAACTTTATCTATTAAAGGAAGAAAATTTATTATTAAAAATTATTTTAATGGAAATTTAAGATTCGACTTTAAAGATTTGTGTGCAAAAAATATTGGAGCTGAAGATTATATAAAAATTGCAGAGTCAAGTACGTTCATGGTTATTGAAAATATTCCTAATTTTAATAATGATAATTCAAACCAACAACAAAGATTTGTTACTTTAATTGATATTTTATATGAAAAAAAAATACCATTATTGGTATCGTCAAAGTCTCAATTAGACGCTATCACTTCTTCAAATAACTTAAGAGATGTATTTAAGAGAACTACTAGTCGATTACATGAGTTAACATCAACAAGTTATAATGTAAGATGAAGCAAGAATTCTACAATCTTCAGATTAATACTAATGGTCAGAAATTATATGAGTTTACTGATCAAACAATTCAATGGATCAATGATAACCATTTAGTAAATGGCATGCTCAATTTAAGTATTCAGCACACGAGTGCTTCATTGATTGTTCAAGAAAACGCTGATCCAGATGTTCAAACAGATTTAATTAATTATTTTGATAAGTTAGTACCGATGAATAACAAACTTTATATTCATACCACAGAAGGTAAAGATGACATGCCCGCTCACATAAAATCTGCATTAACTAACAATCAAATTTCTTTAAGTATTAAAGATAGTAAGCTTTTACTTGGTACTTGGCAGGGCTTGTACTTGTTTGAGCACAGAATAAATCAACAAAATAGAGTTGTTATTCACCACTTTATTGGAGAGTAATTAAAATAGTTTATTTTTTTAAGGTTTTAAAAGCCTCTAAAGCAGAAGCTCTAGCTTTTTCATGGATAACTATTGGTTGAGGATAGTCTTTTCCAATTATAGTTTTAATTGCCTGTTGGTATTTCAATTCCATCTCCCAAGGTTTATGGATAAATTTATTGGGAACTTTATTTAATTCTGGAACCCATTTTTTTACATAAAGACCTTCTTTATCAAACTTTTCTCCCTGTAAAATTGGATTAAATATTCTAAAATAAGGTGCAGCATCTGCCCCACATCCAGCAACCCACTGCCATTGTGCAACATTATTGGCTTTATTAAAATCTAACAAACAATTTCTGAAATGTTTTTCACCTTCAGTCCAATTTATTCTTAAATGTTTAACCAAAAAGGATCCAACAACCATTCGAACTCTATTATGCATCCAACCTGTTTCATATAACTCTCTCATTCCAGCATCAACTATTGGGTAACCAGTCATTCCAGTTTTCCAAGCCTTGAGATATTTATCATTTTTTACCCAGGGAAATTTATCAAAATCTTTTCTATAATTTCCTTTTAAAAATTCTGGAAAATAATTAATTAAACTATGAGAAAACTCTCTCCATCCAAGTTCATTAATATATTTTCTATAACCAATCCCTTTAGATTTTATTTCACTACATTTTTTCCAAATACTTGCAACATGAATTTGACCATGTTTTATATAAGGTGAAAGTTTTGAGGTTCCTTCAACTGAAGGAATATCTCTTGTAGTTCCATAGTCTTTAATTTTACTTTCTATTAATTCATTTAGAATTTTTTTAGAATCGTTTTCAGATATTTTCCAATATTTATCAAATTTTTTGTACCAGTCTTTTTTAGGTAAAATATTTTTAGGTTCTATACAATTTTTAAAGAAACTTTTTGCTTTGTCTTTTTTTTTAACAATATAGTTTTTAGCAGGAGGTAAACCTAAATATTTTTGCTCGGCAGTTCTCCAGAATGGAGTAAATACCTTAAAGGGTGTTCCATCATTTTTGGTCACTTCTTGAAATTCATTAAGAATATTTCCTTTAAAATATTTAAAATTGATTTCATTTTTTAAAAAAAGATCTCTAATTTTTTTTCCTTTAGCAATTACATCTGGCTCATAAACTTTGTTCCAATATATAGCGAGATTATCTTTCTTCTTAATTTTAGAAAAAATATCCAACTCATCTCCTTTAGCTATTTGAAGATTGATATTGTATTTAGACAAGTCTTTTTTAAAAATTTCTAATGATTTTGAAACCCACCATTTTTGAGCTTCAGTTTGATGATCAAAATTTTTATTATTATAAATAAATAATGCAATTACACTTTCATGATTTTGAGTTGCAAAAGATAGCGCAGGATTATTTTCTAATCTAAAATCATCTCGTATCCAAAAAATCCCAGTATCCGACATCTAGTTAATTTTGATTGATTAGTTTTTGGTACATTTCTTGATCAGTATCACCCTCACAGCCAATTACTAAAACATTTGAATTTTGATCCAACTCTAAATTTTGTTTAATATTTTGATCTTCGCAACTTGCGATTAAACTTATCACTCCTGGAGCTGAATTTTCTCCAGCTATAATTGGTTCATCACTAAAACTTGAATTTCCTAATAATTTCATCGTTTTTGCAATATCATCATCAGGTAAACTTATACAATGTTTAACTGAATTCTTGAGAATTTCCCATGGTACTAAGGACACTTCACCACAAGACATTCCACCCATGAGACTTTCTCTTTTAATATCAATTTTTTCTATTTTTCCAGTTTTAATACTTTCTAAAACACAAGCTGCACTATCTGGTTCAACAACTAAAGTAACAGGTATGTTTTCTAGATATCTTGCAATACCTGCAACCATAGCTCCAGCCATTCCACCGACTCCTGCTTGTAAAATTATATGAGAAATTTTTTCGTTGTTGATTTGATCTATGATTTCCTTCATCATGACAGTGTAACCTGCCATCGTGTAGGTAGGGACTTGCATATAATCTTTCCAAGCAACATCTTGAACTATTTGCCAATTATTTTCTGTTGATTGTTTTATGCATTCAATTAAGGATTTTTCATAATTTCCTTTTACTTTAATTACATCTGCTCCAAGATCAGCCATAGCTTGACCTCTAGCATCACTGACAAACTCACTGATAAAAATTTTGCATTTAAGACCCAATCTTCTAGCACCCCATGCAACAGATCTACCATGATTACCAGCTGTTGCAGTTGCAACTACAATATCTTTATTCCCTTGTGTTACTTTTTCAACTGCATAAGCGCCACCTAAAGCTTTGAAAGATTTTAAATCAAATCTTTTACTCTCATCTTTATAGTAAATTTTATTTAAATTTAATTCCTTAGATAATTTATTTAAGGATACTAATGGAGTAGGTGCATACCCTTCCCATTTTGAAATACTAGAATAAGCATCATCAATTTCTTTTTCAGATAATGAACTTAGTATTTGCTTTTTATCAAATGAATAATTCTTATTATCCAAGAATTCAGAAAATTTCCATTGATGACCATTAGATAAAATTGTCATTCTAACAGTCTAAAGTATTATCTTTTTCCCACTTAGTGACTGGTTTTTTCTTATTAAATGAAGATTTGTTTTTAAAATCTTTTATCTCTAAATTTTTAAGTTTTATATAACTTTCAATAACATCTTTTCCAAAAGCATTAGCAAGTGATTTACTTTTTTGAAGCATTGAAATTGCTTGATTAATATCATTTGGAAGTTTTTTTAGTTTTGGATATTTTTTATAATCTTTATACATATTGCAGTGCAAAGGTTTTCCAGGGTTTAATTTTTTATTAATTCCCTCAAGGCCAGCTGCTATTATTCCAGCTTGTAATAAATATGGGTTTGCAGATCCATCCATTAATCTTAATTCAAATCTTCCTTGATCTGGAATTCTAATCATATGAGTTCTATTGTTACCAGTATATGAAATACTACTTGGTGACCAAGTAGCTCCAGATTTTGTTGGTGGAGCATTTATTCTTCGATAACTATTAATCGTAGGGTTAAAAAATGCAGAAAGTGCTTGAGTATTGTTCATAATCCCACCTAAGAAATTGTAGGCTAATTTACTTAGACCAAGTGTATCTTTTTTATCTAAAAATTTATTATCTTTACCATTCCAAACAGAAACGTGGGCATGACAGCCATTTCCAGTTAAATTGTGAAAAGGTTTCGGCATAAAAGTTGCTCTTAAACCATGTTTTTCAGCTAAGCTTTTAACCATATATTTAAAAAATACGTGTCTATCAGCTGTAATTAAAGAGTCTGTAAAGTCCCAATTCATCTCAAATTGTCCATTGGCATCTTCATGATCGTTTTGGTATGGCTTCCAACCCATTGTAATCATGCAATCACATATTTCTTTAATTAAATCATATCTTCTCATTAATGCTGACTGGTCATAACAAGGTTTAGATTGTATGTCTCTCGGATCAGCAATTGATGAACCATCTTCAGAAATTAAAAAATATTCACATTCAACTCCAGACTTCATCTGTAATTTTTTTTGTGACATCTTTTTAATTTGTTCTTTAAGCATTACTCTTGGTGAAGCTTTTACAGGCTTACCATCCATGTATAAATCTGATGCTAGCCAGCCAATTTCTTTATTCCATGGCAATTGAATCAAACTATCGGGATCGGGCACTCCAAACATATCACTATCAGCAGGGGTCATATCCAACCAAGTTGCAAATCCGGCAAATCCTGCACCATTTTTTTGCATCTCAGCTATAGCTTGAGCTGGAACTAATTTAGATCTTAAAACTCCAAACAGATCTACAAAACTTATTAGAAAATATTTTATTTTTTTTTGTTTAGCAATTTGTGAAAGATTTTTTGGCATAATTAATCCTACTTGTTTAAAAAGTGTTAATCAATTATTTTTTTCCAGGAATCCAATCAGTACCAGCTAAAGGTACTCTTGCCATTGCAGCCGCTTCTACTGTTAAAGCAGCTAAATCTTCTGGTTCTAAATTTCTAACATCAGATTTTCCATTGGCTCTAGCCAAAGTTTGCAACTCTAAGGTTAAAGTAGTTAAATAATTTTTAATCCTTTTTCCAGCTTCAATTGGATTTAATCTTTTTTCAAGTTTTGGATCTTGGGTTGCAACTCCAACTGGACATCTTCCTGTATGACAGTGGTGACAATAACCAGGTTCTGTTCCAAGTTTTTTGTAATCTTCTACATATAATTCTGCATTACAGTTTAAAGCCATCATTGCAGCAGAACCAATTGATACTGCATCTGCACCCATTGCCATTGCTTTTGCAACATCTGCACCAGTTCTAATTCCTCCTGAAACAATCAGCTGAACTTTTCTATGCATATTTAATTCTTTTAAAGCATCTACAGCTTCTCTTAATGCACCCAATGTTGGAATTCCAACATGCTCAATAAAGACATCCTGAGTAGCAGCTGTACCACCTTGCATTCCATCTAGAACAACTACATCTGCTCCAGCTTTAACAGCTAATGTTGTATCATAGTAAGGTCTTGCTGCTCCAACTTTTATATAAATTGGTTTTTCCCAATTTGTAATTTCTCTAAGTTCTTGGATCTTAATTTCTAAATCATCAGGTCCTGTCCAGTCAGGGTGTCTACACGCACTTCTTTGATCAATTCCTTCTGGCAAAGTTCTCATTCCAGCTACTCTTTTATTAATCTTTTGACCAAGTAGCATTCCACCACCTCCTGGTTTTGCACCTTGCCCAACCACAACTTCAATAGCATCAGCTTTTCTTAAATCGTCAGGGTTCATGCCATATCTAGAAGGTAATAGTTGATAAACTAAATATTTAGATGAACCTCTCTCTTCTTGTGTCATACCACCATCACCTGTAGTTGTTGAGGTTCCCATTGCAGATGCTCCTCTGCCTAAAGCTTCTTTTGCGTTAGCACCTAATGCGCCAAAACTCATGCCAGCAATTGTAATTGGGATATCAAGTTTAATAGGTTTTTTTGCAAACCGATCTCCTAAAATAACTGAGGTGTTACATGTTTCTCTATAACCTTCTAATGGATATCTAGACATTGATGCTCCTAAAAAAACTAGATCATCAAAATCTGGAACTTTACGTTTGGCACCTAAACCTCTTATTTGATAAATTCCTTCATTGGCAGCCCTTTGAATTTCTTTAATTGTTGAGCTTGGAAATGTTTTAAATTCTTTAAGATCTTTTTTCATTTAATATGCACCCACATTATCAATTTTAAAATTATATAAATTTCTAGAAGAACCATATCTTTTAAATTTCTTAGGATCCGCAGAAATATTTAACTTTTTAAATAATTTAGTTAATTCATCTATATTTTTTTTATCCATTTTCTTTTCTATACAATCTGCACCTAAGCTTTTAACTTTACCTTTTACAAAAATTTTAGCTTCATAAATTGAGTCCCCAAGATCTGCATCTGCATCCCCCATTATAACCAGGTTACCTTTTTGGGCCATAAAAGCTGACATATGACCTACAGAACCTTTAACAATTATATCTATTCCTTTCATTGATATTCCACATCTAGAACTTGCATCTCCTTCTATAATTAGTGCACCACCATGTCCTGTTGCCCCAGCCGATTGAGAAGCATTTCCTTTAACAATAATTTTTCCTGACATCATATTTTCAGCAACGCCAGTTCCAACATTTCCGTGAATAGTTACATTTGCTTTTTGGTTCATGCCAGCACAGTAATATCCAGTATGACCTTTAATTGTAACATCTATATCATCTTTTAAACCCGCACATATTGCATGTTGTCCTTGTGGGTTTAAAATTTCAAATTTTCTTGTATTTTTTTTTCTATCAATATTTTGAAGATATTGATTTACTTCTCTTAAAGTTTTTTTGTTTAAATCAAAATTCATATATTACCAGTGATAGACAACGCCAGGTTTTGGTTCAAAAATTTTTGCTGTATTTACATTTGGAAGATGTGCCATAGCTTGAAATTCAGATGCAACTGCAACATAGTCTTTTGTTTCAGCAACAACAGCGGGCTTGCAAGCAATTTCATCTCTTAATAATGCAAAACCATCTTTTGTACCTGCAATAAAAGTATAAAAACCATCTAAATCTTTTAGACTGTTTTTTAATGTTGTTTCTAAACCTTTACCTTTTGATATTTGATTTGAAATATATCCAGCTGCAACTTCAGTATCGTTTTCAGAATTAAAATTTTGGCCATCTTTTATTAAAGATCTTCTTACATT